>JBOGIE010000249.1:0-4601 GCA_050742435.1 Acidimicrobiales bacterium
CACACCGCCGGCCGGTACACCGACCTCATCGAGCTGCGCCGGCGCCGCCGGCCGATGAACCTGGCCGCCGAGATGCAGTGGGACATGCTCATGCCCCCGCTGGCCTTCTCCTCCCCGGAGCTGGCCATCGCCGGCATCCTCGAGCCGGCGTACTTCGTGGCCGGCGACGCCTTCGACTACTCCCTCAACGGCGACCTGATGGGCTTCGCCATCCTCGACGCCATGGGCCACGGCGTGCACTCCACCCTGGCCAGCACCCTGGCCCTCGGCGGCTTCCGCCACGGCCGGCGCCGGGAGCTCGACCTGACGGTGATCGCCGAGCAGATCGACGACGCCCTCCTCGAGCATTTCGGCGGGGACTGCTTCGTCACCGGCCACATCTGCCAGCTCGACGTGGCCACCGGGGTCTTCCGGTGGGTCAACGCCGGACACCCCCCACCGCTGCTCATCCGGGGGAACAAGGTGGTGGCCGAGATGAAGGCCGAGCCCTGCCTGCCCCTCGGTCTCGGGATCGGCATCACCGAAGTCGGGGAGGTGCGCCTCCAGCCCGGCGACCGGGTGCTGTTCTACTCCGACGGGGTCGTCGAGGCCCGCCCCCACGGCGGCGACCAGTTCGGCGTCGAGCGGCTGATCGACGACGCTGAGGAGTTCCTGGGCAACACCCTCTCGGTCGCCGAGGTCCTGCGCCGGCTGGTCCGCCGCCTGCGCGAGCACCGCGGAGGTGAGCTGGAGGACGACGCCACCCTGGTCTTCCTGGAGTGGCAGCCGGGCCGCTAAGTGTCCGTTCCCACGAGACGATCGAGGGGGCCGTCGGGGCGCAGGCGCAGATCCTTCACCAGGTGCACGATCGTGCCGGCCTCGGGCCGCGACTCGAAGCTCACCGAATCCACCAGGGCGGCCATGAGGGCCATGCCCCGGCCCTGCTCGTCGGACGGCCCGGCCATGGCCACTCCCAGCGACGTGGAGTCGAACCCGTGGCCGGTGTCGACCACCCGGATCGCGCACAGGTGGTTCTCGAGGTCGAGGTGGACCTCGTACTCGTCGCCCGCCCCCGAGTGCCTGACCACGTTGGCCGCCGCCTCGGTGAGGGCCAGGGCGACGTCCTCGATGGCCTCGTCGTCGACTCCCAGCTCCCGGAGGGCGAAGGCGGCGATGTGGCGCACGACGGGCAGGGTCGAGGAGTCCCGCGGTAGGCAGAGCATGAGAGAGATCTTCACGACTCCTGCTCCTCTCATGGCGGGGACGGCCGGTCCAGACCCGCCTGGAGCAGGGCGTACGCCGGACCGGTGGTCCCCAGCGGACGGATGGGTGCCATCAGGGCGAGCGACGACTGGTGCCGTCCACGGTGGAGGGCGATCCCGGGGAAGAGCAGCGGGACCACGAGTCCCATGCGGGCGCCTCCTTCACGTCGACGGCCTAGGAAGGGTTGTTCCGCCCCGGCCCCGCCTCGAAACCAGCGGCGCTCCCGAAAGGATGGGACGGGCCATCCTCCCCGGGGCCTTACTTCTGCTTGCGGGCGATGGCCTCGGCCAGCTCCTCCTTCGACATGGACGACCGCCCCTTGACGCCCAGGCTCTTGGCCCGCTCGTAGAGCTTCTGGCGGGTGTTGCCCACCACGTCCACACCACCGAAGGTCTTGCCCCCCTTGCGGGCCGCCTTCCCGCCCTTGGCGGCATGGGGGTCGGACGGGCCCTTCTCCTTCTTGGGCTGCCAGCGGTCGCCCACCTTCTCGAACGAATGCTTCAGGGCGGAGAAGGCGGTGCGGTGGGCCCGCTCGCCCTCGCCGTAGCTCTCCACCGCAGAGTCGTGCGCCTTGGCCCAGGTGCGCCGCGCCTTGGCCGGCGACCGCTTCAGCGTGTCAGGCATCTCCTGCTTGGCAGGCATGGGTACCTCCTCGATCAGTTGACGATCGAGTCCTACCCGCCGGCGCGCCCCGCCATGAATGCCGGCCACGACCGGGGTGGGTGGCCGGCGATCTGCGACACGAACTCGTCGAGGAACCAGCGCCGGAAGGCCAGGCTCTCGGGAACGGTGGCGAGGGTCAGCAGGTCGCCGGAGCGGCAGAAGGCGTCCGCCTCGTCGAGCAGGGCCCCGAGCCGGACGGCGCCGTCGGCCGCCTCGGCGGGCACCTCGTAGTGGAGGTCGATGTCCCTGTCACCCCGGACCAGCGCGCCCTGGAGTGCGCTGGTCGGTCCCTCGGTGAAGGCTCCGAAGCGCCCGTGGAGCTCCTCGATCAGCGCCAGCAGCCGGGCGGGGACGTGGTCGCTGCCGTCTTCCCGGATCAGGGCGAACTCCCGCAGCAGCTCGTCGTTGTGCTCCGAAGCCCGCTGGTAGACGTCGAGGGGTAGGCCGAGGATCTCGACCGGGAGGAGGCCGGGGGCCGCGTCCATCAGAAGGCGTCGGCTTCGAGGAAGTCGATGACCGGTGCGGCACTGCCGTCCAGCTCGAACCACACCACCTTGCCGCCGTCAGCCGTCCGCTCGGCGCCCCACTGGGAGGCCATCCGGTCGACCAGCAGCAGGCCGCGGCCGGTCCCCGACATGTTCGAATAGTGCTTGCGCACCGGCAGTTGCGGGCTGCCGTCGTGGACCTCGACCCGCACCGCGACCCCGTCGGCGGTCACCACGATCTCGATCGGCGTGCCGGTGTGGAGGATGGCGTTGGCCACCAGCTCGCTGACCAGCATGGTCGCGGAATAGGTGAGCGGGACCAGCTCGGCGTCGGTCAGCACCTCCTCCACGAACCGCCGGGCTTCGCCGGTGCTGGCCGGCGTGGAAGGGAAGGTGCGGCGGCGATCGAGGGTCTTCATGGGGCCGGCGCCCGGGCCACCAGGACGGCCATGTCGTCGTGCGGCTTGTCGGTGAAGAGGTTGCGCGCCTCCAGCTCGATGCGGGCGGCCAGGGTGGCGGCGTCGGCACCCGCGGCGTCGGCCAGCACCTTGGCGATCCCGCTCTCCTCGAAGAAATGGCGGCCCCGGTGACGCTCGACGATGCCGTCGGTGAAGCAGACCAGGGCGTCGCCCGGTCCCAGCTCGACGTCGACGTCGTGGAGCTCGATGTCGGGTGAGGCGCCCAGCAGGCTGCCCGGCCGTCCTGCGGCCTGGACCGTGCCGTCGCCCCGGGCGACGAGGGGCAACGGGTGCCCGCCGGAGCACACCACGACGCCGGCTCCTCCGTGCCGGGGCTCCACGATGGCCACCGCGACCGTGCAGAAGCGGGGCTCGGTGAGCTCCCAGGCGGTGTCCTCGAAGGAGTGGAGGGCGGCGACCCGGTCGGCCTCGGCGGCCAGCAACACCCGGTTGAGGTGGGCGAGGATGGCGGACGGCGTCGACTCGTACAGGGCGATCGACCGGATGGTGTGCCGGGCCAGGCCGGTGACGGCCGCGGCGTCGACCCCCTTGCCCCGGACGTCGCCCACCACCAGCAGCCAGCGCCCGCCGTCCATGGCGAAGGCGTCGTAGAAGTCGCCACCCACCTCCACACCCTCGCCCGCCGGGGCGTAGCGGGCGCCCAGCTCGAGGCCGGGGATGGCCGGCAGGCTCGGGGGGAGCAGGCTGGCCTGGAGGCTGCGGGCCACCCGGCTGCGGTCGGAGAAGAGCCGGGCGTTCTCGATGGCCGTGCCGGCCCGGACGGCGAGCTGCTCGGCCAGCTGCAGGTCGGCGGCGTCGAACCGCCTGTCGGCTTCGACGACCAGCATGAGCGCACCCACCGCCCTGCTCTGCGACCGGAGCGGGAGCACGGCGACGGCGCCGGCCGCGCCCGACCGGTCGACCACGTCTCGCTGGAGCACCTGGCCGCCATCCGCGGCGGCCGTCTCCTCGGCCAGCTCGGCGACCCACGCGATCTTGGCCCGGTCGACGTGGGTCACCGCCACCGAGTGGCTGGCCCCCCGCTCGTCGACGAGGTGGATGGCGCACCCCTCGGCCAGGCGGGGCACGGCCAGCTCGACGACCTGGGCCAGGGTGGTCTCCAGGTCGAGGACGGACGAGGCCAGGGCCGACGACGCCTCGGCCAGGAAGGCCAGCCGCTCCCGGGCCCGCTCGGCGGCCACGCGGGCCTCGCGCTCGGCGGCCACCGCCTCCCGGGCCTCCTCGTACAGCGCCGCCCGCCGCAGGGCGGTGGCGCACTGGGCGGCCAGGGCGGAGAGGACGCGGAGCTCGCCCTCCATGAAGTCACGGGGCTCGGCGAAGCCCACCACCATGGCCCCGAATGCGGTCCCGTCCTCGTCGATGAGGGGCACCACGGCGACGGCGAGGTCGCCGACCATGGGCGTGCCCTTGAAGATGGGATACCGGGCGTCACGGTCGGCCGGGCCGTTCAGGAGGACGATCTCCCCGGTGCGGATGGCGTCGCTGGCGGGAAGGGGAGCGGCCAACGGGAAGGTCCGCCAGTGCTCCTTGACCGCGTCGCGGTAGCCCACCTCGTGCACGATCTCGACGGTCGCGCCGTCCTCGGCCACCAGGCAGATCGACCCCGTCCGCCCGCCGACCGCGGGCACGCCCTCGGTCAGGACCGCTTCGGCCACCGAGTGGGCGTCCACGGCCCGGATGAGCGACATGGTGACCGCTTGCAGCCCCCGGAGGCGGGTGGCGACCGTCTCGG
>JBOGIE010000250.1:0-4582 GCA_050742435.1 Acidimicrobiales bacterium
GTCGAGCACGCCGCCGACCACGTCGAGCTCATAGCCCCCCGGGCCGACCAGGGGCTGGCCGGCCGCCGCCGCCTCCAGCTCGATGGCGGCCTGGGCCTCGTAGGTGATGCGGGTGCGCAGTCCGAGGAGGGCGGCCACCGCGTCGAACAGCCGGCCGGCGCTGGAGGTGCGCAGCACGTCGGGCCGCTGGGCCAGCTGCAGCACCGCCGCCCACCGGTCGTCGACCGCCCGGCCGTAGCGCTCGGCCTCGTCGGCGCCCAGGGTGGCGGCCAGCCAGGCGATGGCCATGCGCCAGGGCTCCCGGGCGGCCCGGTCGCCACCGGGCAGGGCGACCGGGCGCAGGTGGCCCACCCGCCGGAACCCGTCGAGGTCGGCCACCAGCAGCTCGCCGCCCCAGGCCGTGCCGTCGGTGCCCAGGCCGAGGCCGTCGAACGCCACCCCCAGCACCGCCTCGGTCCGACCGTGCTCTACCAGGCACGAGGCGATGTGGGCGTGGTGGTGCTGGACGCCCACCGCGGGCAGGTCGAGGTCGGCGGCGAACTTGGTGGACAGGTACTCGGGGTGCAGGTCGTGGGCGACGACCTCGGGCGCCACGCCGGTGAGCGAGCACAGGTGGTCGACCGCCTGCAGGAACGACCGGTAGGCGGCCAGGTGCTCGAGGTCGCCGATGTGGTGGCTGGCCACGACCGTGTCGCCCTTGGCCACCGCCACCGTGCTCTTGAGCTCGGCCCCCACGGCGAGGACGTGGCGGCAGGCGGTGGAGGGCAGGGCGAGAGGCTCCGGCGCGTACCCCCGCGACCGCCGGACTGTCTGCACGCGTCCCCCACCCCCGAACTGGTGACACTCAGTGTCGTATGTCGCACCAGATGTCACCGGTTGGGCGGGATTGGCCGCCCGCACGACCGAATCGTCGCAGCGGATGTGGATGGCCCGGTCGGAGGTGAGGACGGCGTCGACCATGGGCCCGAGGCGCACCAGGGCGTCGGCGTCGTCGTGGGCGATGGGCTCGTCGGACAGGTTGCCGCTCGTCATCACCAGCGGGGTCTCCACGCGGGCCAGCAGCAGGTGGTGCAGGGGGGTGTAGGCCAGCATGAGCCCCAGCTCGGGCAGGTTGGGCGCCACGCCCGGCGCCACCCCGCCCTCCTTGCGGGGGGCCAGGACGATCGGCCGGCGGGGCGACGTGAGCTCGGCCTCGGCCTCGGGGGAGAGGTGGCACAGGGCCCGGGCCCCCTCGACGTCGACCATGAGGGCGAAGGGCTTGTCGTCGCGGGCCTTGCGCCGGCGCAGCTCGGCCACCGCCCCGGCGTTGCCGGCGTCGCAGGCCAGGTGGTAGCCGCCCAGGCCCTTGACGGCCAGGATGCGCCCGTCCCGCAACAGGGCGGCGGCCGTCTCCAGGGCGTCGCCGGCCTTGGCCAGCACCCCGCCCTCGGGGGCCAGCAGGGTGACCTGGGGGCCGCAGACCGGGCAGCAGGTGGGCTCGGCGTGGAAGCGGCGGTCGGCCGGGTCCTCGTACTCCCGCCGGCAGTCGGCGCACATGGCGAAGCCGGCCATGGTGGTCGAGCCCCGGTCGTAGGGGATGGACTTGATGATGGTGTACCGGGGCCCGCAGTTCGTGCAGTTGACGAACGGGTAGCCGAACCGGCGGTCGGCGGGATCGGCCAGCTCGCGCAGGCAGTCGTCGCAGGTGGCGACGTCGACCGGGACGGCCACCGCCGGCGACCCCGCGTCCCGGCTGTCGACCACGGTGAAGCCGGTCTCGCCCGTGGCGGCCAGCGCCTCGACCGCGACCGAGTCGATCCGGGCCAGGGGCGGGGCGTCGGCGACCAGCCGCTCGGCCAGCCGGTCGAGCCGGTCGGGTGGCCCCTCGGCCTCGAGGATGACGCCCAGGCTGTCGTTGCCCACCCAGCCGGACAGCTCCAGGTCGGCGGCCAGCCGGTAGACGAACGGCCGGAACCCGACCCCCTGGACGGTGCCGGTGACCCGGAGGCGCCGGCGCTCCACGGGGACCGCCCTCAGCAGATGCGGGGGAGGGGGTCGCCGACCAGCATGTCGACGATGCGGTTGCCCCCGAAGAAGGTGTTGATGATGACGATGCCGGGCGGCTCTTCGCGGATCTCGCCGATGACGGCGGCGTCGGCGCCGAAGGGGTGGGCCTTCATGGCGGCCAGGGCGGCGTCGGCCTCCTCGGCCGGCACCACGGCGACCAGCTTGCCCTCGTTGGCCACGTACAGCGGGTCGATGCCCAGGATCTCGCACGCCCCGTTCACGATGTTGCGGATGGGCAGGGCCGACTCCTGCACGACCACGCCCACCTCGGCCTCCCGGGCCAGCTCGTTGAGCACGGTGGCCACCCCGCCCCGGGTGGGGTCGCGGAGGAAGCGGGTGTTGGGGGCGGCGGCCAGCAGGTGCTCGACCAGCTCGCCCAGCGGGGCGGAGTCGGTGGGGATCTCGGCCTCGAGGGCCAGGTCGCCACGGGCGATGAGCACGGCCACGCCGTGGTCGCCGATCTTGCCCGACACCAGCACCTTGTCGCCCGGGCGGACCGCCTTGGCGTCGAGGTGGATGGTTGCGGGGATCACGCCCACGCCGGCCGTGGTGATGTAGACGCCGTCGCAGGCGCCCTTGTCGACCACCTTGGTGTCGCCGGTGACGACCTGGACGCCGGCCTTGAGGGCGGCGGCGGCCATGTCGGCCACGATGTCGCGCAGCTCGGCGATGGGGAAGCCGTCCTCGATGACGAAGCCGGCCGAGATCCACTGGGGGACGGCGCCCATCATGGCCAGGTCGTTGACCGTGCCGTTGACGGCCAGGTCGCCCACGGAACCGCCGGGGAAGCGGCGGGGCTTGACCACGAAGCCGTCGGTGGAGAAGGCCAGGCGCTCGCCCGAGGGCAGCTCGAGGACCGCCCCGTCGGCCATGGACTCGAGGGTCTTGTTGCGGAATGCCTCGAGGAACACGGCGTCGATGAGGGCGGCCGACGCCTTGCCCCCGGCCCCGTGGGCCGAGTTGATGAACTGGTCCTTGAGCTTGGGCCGGCGGCGGCGCCACGCCTCGATCCGCTCGAGGACCTCGTCCTCGTGCGAGTACTCGCTGCGCCCGCCGGGCTCGCTCATACCGGCTGGGGCGTCTTGGCCGGGGTGGAGCTGAGGCTCACCGGCACCGTCTGGTGCTTGGTGAAGCGGCCGTAGTTGTAGTACGCGGCGCAGGCGCCCTCGGAGGACACCATGCAGGTGCCGATGGGCGTCTCGGGCGTGCAGGCGGTGCCGAAGACCTTGCACTCCCAGGGCTTGATGACGCCCTTGAGGACCTCTCCGCACTGGCAGGCCTTGGGGTCGGCCACCCGCACGCCGGGCACGGCGAACTTGAGCTCGGCGTCCCAGGGGGCGAACTCCTCGCGCAGCTTGAGGGCGGACTGGGAGATGAAGCCCAGGCCACGCCACTCGAAGTGGGGCCGGAGCTCGAAGACCTTGCCGATGACCTCGAGGGCCCGGGGGTTGCCGTTCTCGGGCACGGCCCGGGTGTACTGGTTCTCGACCTCGCAGCGGCCCTCGTGGATCTGGCGGAGCAGCATGAGGATGGCCTGGAGGATGTCGAGGGGCTCGAAGCCGGCGGTGACCAGGGGCAGCTTGTAGGTGCCGGGCACGAACCGGTAGGGGCGGTTGCCGATGACGGTCGACACGTGGCCTGGGCCGAGGAAGCCGTCGAGGCGCAGGTCGGGCGACTCCAGGATGGCCTTGAGGGGCGGGACGATCGTGACGTGGTTGCAGAACAGGCTGAAGTTGGTGATGCCCTTCTCCCGCGCCTTGATGAGCGTCACCGCGGTGGACGGGGCGGTGGTCTCGAAGCCGACGGCGAAGAAGATGACCTGCCTGTCGGGGTTGGCGATGGCGATGCGCAGGGCGTCGAGCGGGGAGTAGACCATGCGCACGTCGGCGCCGCGGGCCTTGGCCTCGAGCAGGTTGCCGTTGCTGCCGGGCACCCGCATCATGTCGCCGAACGACGTGAAGATGACGCCGGGCGTCTCGGCCACGGCGATGGCGTCGTCGACCCGGCCCATGGGGATCACGCAGACCGGGCACCCTGGGCCGTGGACCAGCTCCACCGTGTCGGGGAGGACGTTCTCGATGCCGTGCTTGTAGATGGTGTGGGTGTGGCCGCCGCACACCTCCATGAACTTGTAGTGGTGACCCTGGGCCAGGTCGGTGATGTGGCGCAGGAGGTCGCGGGCGGCAGCCGGGTCGCGGTACTCGTCGACGAACCTCACAGGTTGCTCCTTCTCATAGGGGGGCCTCCGCACTGAAGTCCCGCATCTCGTCCTCGTAGACGCTGCCCAGCTGCTTGATGAAGTCAAGCGTGCTGGCCGCCTCTTCCTCGTCGAGCTTGGTCATGGCGAAGCCGACGTGGATCAGGACCCACTCGCCGACCTTCAGACCCCCGGCGTCGCCCATGACGAGACCGACGTTGACCTCACGGCGTACACCGTCGACGTCGACGGTTGCCCGGTGCTCGGCTGGGTCGATGATCTCCACGACCTGTCCGGGAATCCCGAGACACATCTCGTACCTCCAAGAAAGTTGAGTCG
>JBOGIE010000251.1:0-4569 GCA_050742435.1 Acidimicrobiales bacterium
AGAGGGGCGCGGCGATGGCGTGGAACCCGCCGTCGACATGCACGATCTCGCCGGTGGTGGCCGGGAACCAGTCCGAAAGCAGGGCGATGCACGCCTTGGCCACCGGCGTGGCGTCGCGGGTGTCCCAACCCAGCGGTGATCGCCCGGCCCAGGCGCCCTCCATGACGGCGAAGCCGGGGATGCTGCGGGCGGCGACGGACCGTATCGGGCCGGCGGAGACCAGGTTGACCCGGATGCCGTGGCGGCCGAGGTCCCGGGCCAGGTAGCGGGCGGTGGACTCCAGGGCGGCCTTGGCCACACCCATCCAGTCGTAGGCCGGCCAGGCCTGCGTGGCGTCGAAGTCCAGGCCGACGACGGACCCGCCGGCCTCCCGCATGAGCGGGAGGGTGGCCACGGCCAGCGCCTTGAGCGAGAACGCCGAGGCGTTGACGGTGACCGCCACGTCGTCCCATGCCGTTTCGAGGAACCGGCCCCCCAGGGCGGCGGCGGGCGCGAAGCCGATGGCGTGCAGCACCCCGTCCACCCGCCCCCACCGCTCGGCCAGGTGGGCGGTGAGCGCCTCCAGCTGCGCCGGGTCGGTGACGTCGAGCTCCAGCACGTCGGGCTCGGGCGCCAGCTTCCTCGCCGTCCGGCGGGTGAGGCTCATGGCCCGGCCGAAGGAGGACAGGACGATCTCCGCCCCCTGCTCCTGGGCCAGCCGGGCCACGCCGAAGGCGATCGAGTCGTCGTTGAGGACCCCCGTGACCAGGACCTTCTTGCCCTCGAGCAACCCCATTAGAGCGGCGTGTTGGAGTGCTTGGCCCGGGACGCCGGGGTGGCCCGTTTGGTCCGCAGGGCAGCCAGGCCGGCGACGAGCAGGCGGCGGGTGTCGTGGGGGTCGATCACGTCGTCCACGTACCCCCGCTCGGCGGCCACGGCCGGCGAGCACAGGCGCCGGGTGTAATCGGCCTCCAGCTCGGCCTGGAGCCGGCCCCGCTCCTTGAGGTCGGCGATGGCGCCGAGCTTCCTGCGCTGCAGGACGGCGACTGCGCCCGGGGCGCCCATCACCGCGATCTCGGCCGTGGGCCAGGCCAGGCACAGGTCATTGCCCAGGCCGCGGGAGTCCATGGCGATGTAGGCCCCGCCGTAGGCCTTGCGCAGCACCACGCACAGCCGGGGGACGGTGGCGTTGGCGTAGGCGTGGACCAGCTCGGCGCCGTGGCGGATCATCCCCCGCCACTCCAGGTCCCGGCCCGGCCGGAAGCCTCCGCAGTCGACGAAGGTGAGCAGGGGCAGGCCGAAGGCGTCGCAGCACTGGACGAACCGGGCCGCCTTGCGGGAGGCCTCGATGTCGAGGGTGCCGGCCTGGCTCTTGGGCTGGTTGGCGATGACGCCGACCGCCGCGCCGCCCAGGCGGGCGTAGCCGGTGACCACGTTGGTGGCCAGGGCGGCCCGCACCTCGAGGAAGCTCTCGTGGTCGCAGACGTCGCCGATGACCGTGCGCACGTCGTAGGAGGCGGTGGGCCGTTCGGGGACCACGCCGGCGGCCACCTTGGACGGCCGGTCGACCGGGTCGTCGGTGGGCCACAGGGGCGGCGCGGTCAGGTGGTTCGACGGCAGGTACGACAGGAGGTCGGCGACGGCGCCGGCGGCCTCCTCCTCGTCGACGACCACGAGCGACGCCACCCCGCTGCGCCCGGCGTGGACGTCGGCCCCGCCCAGCCCGGCGTGGTCGATGGTGACGCCGGTGAACGTTGCTGCGGCCCGGGGGCCGTTCACGTAGGCGTAGGCGTCGGCGGTCATCACCACGTGGTCGGCCAGCCCGAGCAGCAGGGCGGGGCCGCCCACGCAGGGCCCGCTGACCGACAGCACGATGGGCAGGGTCCCCGAGGCGTCGGACAGCGCCTTGGCCACCCGACCCCACGCCACCAGCGAGGCGATGCCCTCGCGCACGTCGGCGCCCGACGTGGCCAGCTCGCCCACGATGGGCACCCCGGCCTCAAGGGCCAGCCGGACGGTGCGCTCGATCACCTGGCCCTCGGTGGGGCCGATGGCGCCGCGGTGGCGCCCGCCGGCCAGCCGGAACCAGGCCACCGGCCGGCCCTCGATCTCGGTGAGGGCGGCGGCGGCCGCTCCTCCGCGCCGCGCCCCGACCGGTGCGGCGGCGAGGGTCATTCGCCGGGCTTCAGGACCAGAGAGGCCCGGTGATCCCCGCCGATCATGCCGGCGGGGTCAAGACGAGGCTGGCATTGTGGCCCCCGAAGCCGAAGGAGTTCGACACCACGGGCGCGGCGGCCAGCCGGCGGGGGCTGCCGGCCACCACGTCGATGGCCAGCTCGGGCTCGGCCCGCTCGTGGTTGACCGTGGGCGGCACCACGCCGTCGCGGATGGCCAGGAGCGAGGCCACCGCCTCCACCGCGCCGGCGGCGGCGATCAGGTGGCCGATCGACCCCTTGGTGGAGGTGACGGGCAGGGCGTGCTCGCCGAACACCTTGACCACGGCCTCGGCCTCGGCCGCGTCGTTGAGGTCGGTGGAGGTGCCGTGGGCGTTCACGTGGCCGATGGCCGAGGGCTCCAGCCCGGCGTCGGCCAGGGCCAGGCGCATGCAGTGGGCCGCGCCCGCGCCGCCCGGGGCGGGGGCGGTCACGTGGTAGGCGTCGGAGTTCCGGCCGTAGCCGGCCACCTCGCCGTAGATGCGGGCGCCCCGGGCCACGGCCCGGTCCCAGTCCTCCAGCACGAGGAAGGCGGCGCCCTCGCCCATGACGAAGCCGTCCCGGTCGACATCGAAGGGCCGCGACGCCAGCTCGGGCTCGTCGTTGCGGTTGCTCAGGGCTCCCATGCGGGCGAAGGCGGCAATGGCGATGGGCGTGACGCACGCCTCGGACCCGCCGGCCAGGACCACGTCGGAGGAGCCCTCGCGGATGAGCCGGGCCGCCTCGCCGATGGCGTGGGAGCCGCCGGCGCAGGCGGTGGCGATACAGAAGTTGGGGCCCGTCCAGCCCAGCTTGAGCCCCACCAGGGCGGCGCTGGCGTTGGGCATCATCATCGGCACCAGCATCGGGGAGACGCGCGACGGCCCCTTTGAGAACAGGTTGTACTCCTGCTCCTCCTGGGTGATCAGCCCGCCCACGCCGGCCGCGGCCACCACGCCGCAGCGGGCGGGGTCGGCGCCCAGCTCCCCGGCGTCGGCCAGGGCGTCGGCCGCGGCCCCGAAGGCCAGCTGGGCCACCCGATCGGTGCGGCGGGCCTCCTTGCTGTCGAAGTAGGCGGTGGGGTCGAACTCGGTGACCTCGCAGGCGAAGCGCACCGGCAGGGCGGCGGGGTCGACCCGGCGGATGGGCGCGGCGCAGGCCCGCCCGGCCACCAGGGTGTCCCAGAACGTGCCCAGCTCGCATCCGGCGGGGGTCTTGACCCCCATGCCGGTGACCGCGACCCTCGGCCGGTCGTACTGCCGGGTCATCCGGTGGCGCTCTCGGCTCGCTCGGACACGATCCTGGCGATCACATCGGCCGCCTGGCCGACGGTGCCCACGCCGTCGAACGCCTCGGTGGGCAGGTCGACGTCGAGCTTCTCCTGGAGGATCTCGAGGATCTCCAGGACGCTCAGGCTGTCGCCGTTGAGGTCCTCGACGAAGCGGGCCTCGGGCGTGACCGTCTCACGATCGACGTCCATCACCTCGACCGCAGCGTCGGTCAAGAGCTCGAGGATCTGGTCGCGGTCCATGTTGCCTGTGGCCTCCTACTTCTCGTTCCCGGTCATAGAAATCAGTGCCCCATCCCCAGCCCGCCATCGACCGGGATCACAGAGCCGGTGACATACCCTGCCGCGTCCGAGGCCAGGAATGCCACCACGGCCGCCACTTCCTCCGGCGTGCCGAAGCGGCCGAGGGGCACGAGGGCGGTCATCTCGGCCCGCCGGGCGTCGGTGAGGGCGTCGGTCATCGCCGTGGTGATGGGCCCGGGGGCGACCACGTTGGCCGTGACTCCCCGCCCTCCCAGCTCCCGGGCCAGGGCCCGGGTGAGCCCCACCAGCCCGGCCTTGGCCGCCGCGTAGTTCGCCTGGCCGGCCGCCCCGGTGAGGGCGACGACCGAGCCCAGGGCGATGATCCGCCCCCAGCGGGCCCGGATCATCCCGGGCATGGCCCGGCGCATGGCGAAGAAGGCTCCGTCCAAATTGGTGCGCAGCACCTTGTTCCACTGGTCGTCGGGCATGCGCATGGACAGCCCGTCGCCGGTCACCCCGGCGTTGGCCACCAGCACCTCGACCTTGCCCCACGCCTGCTCCACCTGGCCGAATGCCGCGTCGAGGGCGGCGGGGTCGGTCACGTCGGCCTGGAAGGCCAGCGCCTCCGACCCCAGGGCCTCGACCGCGGCGCAGGTCTCGCCGGCCGCCTCCCGGTCGGACGCAAAGCCCACCGCCACCCGGTGCCCGCTCCCGGCCAGGGCCACGGCGATCGCCCGCCCGATGCCCCGGGAGCCCCCGGTGACGAGCGCGACGCGTCCGCCCATCAGTTGACCCGCCGGTGGCCGTGCTCGCCGCCAAAGGCGGCCCCGCCGGCTGCCGGCCAGAGAAGAACGGTGGAGGCCGGCC
>JBOGIE010000252.1:0-4562 GCA_050742435.1 Acidimicrobiales bacterium
GCGCCTCGCTGGTGGCCGACCACGGGCTGGAGCTCGACCTCCCGCCCGACGTCCGTATCCTCAACCGGGCCCAGGCCTGGCAGCTGCTGTACGGCGTGTTCGACGAGTTCCGCTTCCAGCACCGGCGCACCCTGTTCCCCCAGATGCTGCTCGACCAGGCGCTCACCCTGGCCTCGCGCTGCGCCGACCACCTGGTGCCGGTGGAGGCGGTCATCGAGGACTGCGAGCGCATCGTGGCCGGCGACGCCACCCAGAAGATCCGGGACACCGCGGCCATGCGCCAGGAGCTGTGCCAGGTCGTCGCCGCCTACGGGCGCCGGAAGCGGGAGCGCCACCTGCTCGACTTCGGCGACCAGATCGCCCTGGCCGTGCGCCTCCTCACCGAGCGGCCGGAGCTGGCCGAGGCCCAGCGCGACCAGCACCCCGTGGTCCTCCTCGACGAGTACCAGGACACCAACTTCGCCCAGCGCCGCATGCTCGAGCTCGTGTACCGGGCGGCCGGAGCCGGCACCGGGAGGGCAGGCACGGGTTCGTGGATGACCGCGGTCGGTGACGACATGCAGTCGATCTACGGGTTCCGGGGCGCCCACCTGGCCAACATCCTGAACTTCCGCCACCACTTCGCCCCCGTCCAGGTCCGCCCGCTGCAGACCACCTTCCGCTTCGGCCCCCGCCTCGTGGCCCTGGCCAACCGCATCCAAGGCCAGGTCGACGAGTCGCTCCCCAAGGTGCTGGCCGCCCCGCCCGATGCGCCCGACACCACCATCGAGTGCTTCCTGGCCGCCGACGACGCCGAGGAGGCGGCCACCATCGCCGAGGAGGTGGCCAAGCGCATGGCCGACGGCGAGCCGTGCGGCGCCACCGCGGTCCTGTGCCGGAAGCGCCGGCTCATCGCCCCCATCGTCGCCGCCCTGGAGGCGCACGGCGTGCCGGTCGAGGTGGTCGGCGCCAGCGGGCTGCTCGACCGTCCCGAGGTGGTCGACCTGGTGTCGTGGCTGCAGCTCCTGGCCGACCCCGGGGCCACCGTCGCCCAGCTGCGCATCCTCGAGGGCCCGCGCTACCGCATCGGCCTGCGCGACCTGGCCGCGGTGTCCCGCCACGCCCGGGCGACCGGGATCAGCCTCGCCGCCGCCCTGTCCGACGTGGACGCCGTGGCCGACCTGTCCGACGAGGGCCGGCGGCGGCTGCGGGGGTTCCTGGCCGAGCGGGCCACCCTGGCCGCGGCGGCCACCCGGATGCCGGTGCTCGAGCTGGCCGAGACGGTCGTGGAGCGGACCGGCCTGTGGCGGGCGTCCGGGAAACTGGGCCGGGAGAACCTGCTGCGCTTCCTCGACCTGGCCGAGGGGTTCACCCCGGTCGAGGGCGACCCGGGGCTGCGGGCCTTCGTCGAGTACCTGCAGCTCCTCGACGAGTCCGACGACGACCTGGCCGAGGCCCACCTCACCGACGCCGACGCGGTGAAGGTCATGACCATCCACCAGGCCAAGGGCCTGGAGTTCGACGTGGTGTACGTGCCCGGCCTGGCCGGGCGCGGTCGCTCGCAGATCTTCCCCGACGCCCGGGCGGGTGAGAACGCCCTCACCAACTCGGCCGCCCTGCCGTGGTGGCTGCGGGAGGACGACGGCATCCCCCCGTGGCCGGGATCGTCGCCCAAGGCCATCGACGAGGTGATCAAGAAGCGCCGGCTCGACGAGGAGTGGCGGCTGCTCTACGTCGCCTGCACCCGGGCCCGGCACCGGCTGGTGTGCTCGGCCGCCCACTGGTACCCGGGCCCGGCCGAGCCCCAGGGACCCTCCGCGTTCTACGAGTTCGTGGCCGGCCAGACCGACCTGGTCACCGAACGGTTCCGGCACGAGGCGGCCGAGGTCGACCCCGACGTGGCGGCCAAGGAGCGCCAGCGGGCCGCCGCCCGTCGCTACGCTGACGCGGTGGCGCCCCGATCCCAGGCCGCGCCCACCCAGCTCCGTCTCGACGCCGTCGACCCCGGCGCGCCGGCGAGGGCCCGGGTGGCACCTCCCGCCCTGTCGGTCACGGGGCTGGTCACCTACGCCCGCTGCCCCAAGCAGTTCTACTGGACGGTCGTCCGCCCCCTCCCCCGCCGGTCGTCGGCCGCCGCCCGGCTGGGCACCGAGATCCACCGCTGGATCGAGCAGCGGGCCGGGCGCCAGCTGTCGCTCATCGAGCCCGATCCCGACGAGGCCGGCGACGACGTCGATCCCGACCGGATGCCGGGGGGCGCCGACGTGGCCGCCGGCCTGCGGGCGTCGTTCCTGGGCAGCCCGTGGGCCGAGCTCGACCCCGTGCGGGTGGAGGCGCCGTTCGTCCTGGCCGTGGGCGGCCACATCGTGCGGGGCCGGGTGGACGCGGTGTACGAGCGGGAGGGGCGGCTGGAGCTGGTCGACTTCAAGACCGGCCGACCGGCGCCCGAGGGCGACAAGGCGGCCGGCACCCAGCTCGACCTCTACGGCCTGGCCGCGGTCGACGCGTGGGGCACCGATCCGGCCCGGCTGCGGACGACGTACTGCTACCTGCGCACCGACGGCCCGGCCCTGGCCGTCGCGGCCGACTGGGACCCCTCCACCCTCGACGGCGTGCGGGCCCGGCTGGCCGCCACGCTCGACGCCCTGGCCGAGGCCCGCTTCGGCCCGACGCCGGGGCGCTGGTGCCGGGGCTGCGACTTCCTGTCCTTCTGTCCGGCGGGGCAGGCCGCGACGTAAGGCCCGGCAGTTGGCAGGCGCACCGGGCTGGGACGCGATCGACGCCGCCGTCGCCCGGCTCTATCCGGGCGTGGTGCCGGTCCACCTGGCCCCGTATCCGGGCGCCCACATGCCCGGCGGGGGCGTCCAGGGAATCAGCGCCTATCCGGCCGACGGCCACTGGCACCTGGTGTCCTACGGCCTGTCAGAGCTGTACGAGAAGGTGAGCCGCCAGCCGGAGATCAGCGGCTGGGGATACGAGCTGACCATCCGGGTCGCCCGTCGCCCCGAGGACACCGAGGCGCCCCAGTGGGCGTTCAACCTCCTCGAACGCCTGGCCCGCATGACCCAGGCCGAGAAGCACCGCCACCGGGTGGGCGACCGCATCGACCTCGACAACCCGGTCGACGGCGACCCCGCCACCCGCATCCGGGCCTTCACCGTGGTCGTCGACCCCGAGCTGGGCGTCATCGACACCCCCAACGGGGCGGTCGAGTTCCGCCAGCTGGTGGGCGTCACCACCAACGAGCTGGACTTCCTGCGCACCGGCTCGGCCGCCGTGGTGCTCGACCACCTGGCCGAGGGCAACCCGCTGCTGATCACCGACGTCCGCCGGTGACTCGCCCTCGAACTGGTGACGTCTCGTGCGCTATGTCGCACTGAATGTCACCGGTTCGGCTGGCGGGCGGCGGCCGCCTCGTCCTCGGGGGTGAGGACGCGGATCACGGCCCGAGCATGCCGCGGCCCTACGAGCTGCGGCGGAGCTGCGTGCTCTCCCGGAGGCGAAGGAGCGCCCGCAGCTCGATCTGGCGGATGCGCTCCGAGGTCACGCCGAAATGCCGGGCCACCTCGGCGCGGGTGTGGGGGGGTCGCCGGTCGAGCCCGAACCGCAGCCGCAGGACCTCCTGGTCGCGCTCGCCGAGGACCGAGAGCAGGCGGCGCACCTCGGCGGGCAGGAGGGCTTTGGCGGCCTCCTCCTCCGGGCAGCCCGCGGAGGCGTCGGCCAGGACGTCCGAGACACCGGCGTCGGCGTCGCGCCACGGAGACGTGAGGGACAGCGGTTGCCTCGGTACACCGCGCGCGTCGACGACCTGCGCCACCGTGATCTGCAGCTCGGCGGCCAACTCCTCGGGCGTCGCCCGGCGACCGAGCTCGCTCTCGAGGCGGGCCTCGGTGGCGTAGAGCTGGAGCTGGCGCCGCCGCACCCGCTCGGGAAGGTGCACCGTACCCGCGCTCCTGACGACCCCGTGCTCGATGGCTTGGCGGATCCACCAGGTGCCGTAGGTGGAGAAGCGCACGCCGCGGGTGTGGTCGAACCTCTCGACCGCCCGGAGCAACCCGATGTTCCCCTCCTGGATGAGGTCCAGGAAGGGCACGCCCGACGAGCGGTAGCGCTTGGCCACGGAGACCACCAAGGCGAGGTTGGCGCGGACGAGATGCTCCGCTGCGGCCGCTGCCGCGCCGACCGCAGCCTCCAGTGCGGCCGTCTCGTCGTCGGAGCGCCCGGGCCCCGCCTCTCCGAGCAGGCGGGCGGCGGCCCGTCCCCGCTCCATGAGCCGGCCGAGCCGTTGCTCGTCGCCGGCGCTCAGCAGCGGGACGGTTCGGATCTGCAGCAGATAGAGCGCGAGCAGGTCGTCCGGGTAAGGGTTTGCGGCGAAGTGACTGTCCTCTCGGTAGCCGTCTTGTACTGGAAAAACGCCGTCACGTGGCGTGCGGTTCCGACTGCGCCAGGGCGTCCGCCATGAAGGCGGCCCACGTTCGGGCCGGCACCGTGCCTCCGTAGACACGGTTGCCGTCGGCGTCGACCAGCGTGCGCTTGGCATCGGCGTGCCCCATCCACACTGCGGTCGACAGCGCCGGCGTGTA
>JBOGIE010000253.1:0-4542 GCA_050742435.1 Acidimicrobiales bacterium
TTCGCCCACGAGCGCCTCATCCTGCGTGGGACCCGGCTCTACAACCTGATCGGCGCCGGGCCGAGCCGGCCGGCCTCCTACGACCGCCTGGTCGAGACGTTCGTCCTGAACTGAGCGTCCCGCGGTAGCGTCCTGCGGGCGAGCGGGAGGGATGCCTTCGGGCGCCTCCGGGCGGAGCAGCGCATGACCGTGCGACCGTGTGATCGATCCCTGGAGGCGGATGTCATGCGTACCTCCGAGTGCGGCGATGCCGCTTCAAAGCGACCTCCCTCCCGCTCGCCTCAGGCCTCCCGCTCGCCTCAGGCCTCCCGCTCGCCTCAGGCCTCCCGCTCGCCTCAGGCCTCCCGCTCGCCTCAGGCCTCCCGCTCGCCGCTTGCCGACCTGGCCAGCGAGGGCCCGTGGGTGGCGACGGTCGAGGCGTTCCGTCTCCGCTGCCCTCGCCGGCGGGACCGCATCGCCGAGTACGAGCGGCTGCTGGCCGCCGGCGACCACCTGCGCATGGGGGCCGAGGTGCTGGCCGGGCGCCACCGCCCCGCCCCGCCGGTGGAGGGCTGGCTGAACAAGGCCGACGGCCGCAAGAAGCGGGTGTTCTCCTACCCGGCGGCCGACGAGCTGCTGTTCCGGACGGTCAACCGCCTGCTCCAGCCGGCGGCGTCCGAGGCCGCCTCCCGGTGGTGCCGGTCCTTCCTGCCCGGCGGCGGGGCGCGGGCCGCGTTCCGCAGCGTCCTGGGCGACGAGGCGCTGGCGGCCAAGGCCGCGCTGCGCCTCGACGTCCGCGACTACTTCAACTCGATCGACGTGGCCGACCTGCTGGCCCGGCTGCCCGAGCCCCTCGACCACGGGCCGGTGCGAACGCTTCTCGAGGCGGCCCTGCTCGACCGGCGCGTCCAGGTCGACGGGAGGGTGGTCGACGGCGGCCGCAAGGGGGTCATGGCCGGGACACCGGTCGCCCCGCTCCTGGCCACCCTGTACCTGCGGGAGCTGGACGAGGAGGTGGCGGGCGGTGGAGCGACGTATGCCCGGTACAGCGACGACATCGTGGTCCTGGCCCCGCCGCACGAGCTGCCCGGGATGGAGCGGCTGGTGCGGGCCCGGCTGGCCGAACGGGGGCTGGAGGTCAACGAGGACAAGTCGGCGGTGGCCGGTCCGGGGGAGCCGTGGGACTTCCTCGGCTTCCGGTACGCTGGCGGGGTCATCGGGCTGGCGCCGCTCACCGAACACAAGCTCCGGGGCCGGTCGACCCGGCTGGCCCGCAGCCTGCTGCGCTGGCGGGACCGGACCGGGGCCCGCCCCGAGCGGACCCTGGCCGCCTACCTGCGCCGGACCAACCGCCGGCTCTACGGTGTGCCGGGCGAGCGCAGCGAGTTCTCCTGGGCCACCTGGTTCCTTCCCATGCTCGACACGGCCGCCGGGCTGGCGGCGCTCGACGCCCACGTGCAGCGGGAGGCCCGCTACGCGGCCACCGGCCGGCGCACAGGGCGCACCCGCCAGCGCATCCCCTACGCCGCCCTGGTCGACGCCGGCCATTTGCCGCTGGTGACCGCCTTCTGGGCCATGCACGAGGGCCCGGGCGCCTACGCCGGGCTGGTCACCCGCCGGGCCCTGGCCGGCCGGTAGAACGTGGAAGGATTTGTTGGTCCAGGGCCAACAAATCCTGCCAAGTTGGAGGCGGCTAGCCCAGCTGGCCGGCGACCACGTGGATCAGGTCGGAGCGGGCCGCGTCGTCGATGCCGCGGCTCTCGAACACCACCTGGGTGCCACCGCCCCCCAGGAACACCAACGACCGGCCGTCGGGCAGCGTGGCCTGTGAGGCGCCGGCCATCCCGGTCACCGGCGACCGCCCGCCCGGCGGCTCCCAGGCCTGCTGCTCGGGGTAGAGCTGGTAGAGCAGGCCGACCGACTTCTCGCCCGCCGTCCACCGCCGGCCCATGCCGTAGGGCTCGTCGACGATCTCGCTCCTGGTGGTGTGGGCGACGCCGGCCCGGTCGCGCTCGTCGATGGGCAGGACCGCGGCCGGGTCGGTGAGGCCCTGCTCCCGCCACCCGGCCCGCCCCAGCATGCCGGGCACGTAGGCGGTCCCCATGCGGGGGTCGGTGGCCACCGACGACGACTGCCAGCCACCACCACCGCCGCCGCCACTGTCGCCTTCGCCCGGGGAGCCGGCCCGGGCGCGCGCTTCCTGCAGCGCCCCCTCGGCCGCCTCCCGTGCCTGCTCCGCCACGCCCTTGGCCTGCTCGGCCAGCTTCTTCGCCCGGTCGAGGAATCCCACGAATGCCACGCTAGCGCCAGCGCGTGGTGGACTCGCTCATGGCCCTGCCCTTCGACGAACGCCCGGTGGACGACACGCCTGTCCACACCGCCGACCTGCCCGACACCCCCCAGCGCGACCGCCGCATCCCGGCCCGGGCGTGGGTGGAGGCGCCGCCCGAGCTGCTGGCCCTGGGCGAGGGGATCGGTGGCGGCGAGGCCGGCTACATCCGGCGCATCCACGGCTGGCTGCTGTGGCGGTCCGGCCCGGCCACCAGGGGCGACGCCCGCTACCTGGCCGTGGCCTCCGACGCGGTGGACGTCCAGCACGGGTTCCGCCTGTTCCCCGACGGCTCGGGCGAGGGCACCGGCCCCAGCGGCGCCCGCCACGACCGGTTCCGGGCATGGAAGGAGGACCTCCGCGACCACGCCCGCTGACCCGGCGCGCCGCCGCCCGGATCGGCGAAGATGACCTGGCGGGAGTGACGACGAGGAGGTGGGGGGACGTGCATCGAGGACGGCTGCGCCCCGTACGGGGTGTGCTTGCGCTGGCCGGAGCCCTGGTCATGGCCGCGGTGCAGGCGGGCGGCGTCTCGGCCGCCCACGTGGCCCGGCTGGACGTGCAGCCCAGCCAGGTGGCGCCGGGCGGGGAGATCGCCGTCTCCGGTCCGCCGGGATGGGCGCCGTCGCCGGTTTCGATCCGCTGGAACGGGCTGGAGGGCGACGTCCTCGGCACCTTCCCCACCACCGCCGGGGCCAACGCCTCGTTCGGGCCGGGCACGGTCCGCATCCCCGACGTGGCGCCGGGCACCTACGAGCTGGTCGGCATCCAGGACGTGCCCGAGAACCAGCCCCAGGTCCGGGGGGTGCCGGCCCGGGCCCGCATCACCGTCACCGGTCCGGGCGGGGCGGCGCCCGCGGCCACCGGCGGGACGCCCCCGGTCCAGGCCCTGCGGTCGCTCAAGGAGACCAGCGCGCCCGCTGGGGTCCTGGTCCTGCTCGGCGTGGGGGTCTTCGCCCTCACCCTGGCCGCCGGCCTGTTGGGGGGCTCGGCCCTCCGGGGCAAGGCGGTGGCCCGGTGACCGCCCGCCGGCCGGTCGTGGGCGTGGCGGCCATGGTCCTGGTGCTCTCGGCGGCCGCAGGCGCGGCCGCCCAGACCGGGGCCCCGGACGGGCCGGTGGGCCGGACGTCGCCGGTGAAGGCCACGGCCACCGACACCCGGCCCACCAGGACGTACGAGCCGCCCAGCCTGCTCGTCCACCCCACGGACCCCGGGACGGTGGTGGGCGCCACCATGGAGCTCAGCTCGGGCGAGTGCCGCCTGCTCCGGAGCCACGACGGCGGGCGGGGCTGGGACCAGCTGGACGGCATGCCCTCGCCGCCGGACTTCCCGCTGTGCTTCCGGGGGGCCATCTACGGCTACCTCAACGAGACGCCGATCGCCTGGGGGCGCGACAACACCCTGTACTGGGGCATCAACGGCTTCCACCCCGGCCGCCAGGACCGCGACGTGAGCGTGCTGGTCGCCCGCTCGGCCAACCTGGGCGACACCTGGTCGTCGACGGTCGTCCACGACGGCCGCCAGGCCACGTTCGACCCGCCGTTCCCGAGCCGCCCGGTCACCGGCCTGGCCGTGGACACCCGCTCGGGGCCCGAGGACATCGTCTACGTGGCCTGGGAGTCGTACCCGGCCGGCAACGCCCCCCGGCAGGTCAAGCTGGCCGTGTCCACCGACGGCGGCCGCACCTTCGCCGCCCCGGTCATCCCCTACGACGAGGAGGCGGCCCGCCGCTTCGGCGGGGCGGGCGGGCTGGAGGGCCTGCCCCCGGTGGTCCGGGTGGCCGGCGACGGCACCCTCTACGTCCTGATCCCGGGGCGGACCACCGACACGTCGCTGCCGCCCCGCATCCTGCTGGCCAGGTCGGAGGACCGCGGCCGCACCTTCACCGTCACCGAGGTGGCGACCACGGTCGAGCCCAACTCGTCACCCACCCTGCAGTGGACGCCGGCCGGAGGGCCCCAGGGCACCCTCCACGTGGTGTTCGAGGACCGGCGGGAGCGCCCGCTCGGGGCGCGGGAGATCTACTACGTCCGCTCGACCGACGACGGGGCCACCTTCACCCCGCCCCGCCTCCTCAACGACGACGACCCGGCCCAGCGCTACAGCCACTTCAACCCCAACCTGAGTGTGGCGCCGGGCGGGCGGCTGGACGTGGTGTGGTGGGACTTCCGGGACGGCGCCGGCCTGTACGCCAGCGACGTGTACTACGCCTACTCGCCCGACGGCGGCGCCAC
>JBOGIE010000254.1:0-4508 GCA_050742435.1 Acidimicrobiales bacterium
GCGGCGGGGCCGATCACGGGGAGGGCCTGGAGAAGAGGCTCGATCTCGCCCCGGGTGGCGACGTTGTCGAAGCGGTGGGTGATCCTCCCGTCGGCCCCGATGACGAAGACCCACGGCTCGTTCAGCTCGTCATTGCGCAGCACCCAGTCGGCGGCCGACTTGTTCACCGTCCGGTTCTGGAAGTCCCGCCAGATCTCGACATGGACGAAGTCGGCCCGGTCGGCGAACTGGTGAGCCAGCTCGTCGACCATGTCGGTGATCGGCCCGCAGAAGCGGCTCGTGCAGTACACGGGCGTGGCGAACACGGCCACGATCGGGCGCTTGGCGGCCAGCGAGGCGGCGATCGTCCGCCGGTGGAGGTCGGGGTCGGGGATCTCGCCGCTGCCGGCGCGGGAGTCGATGGCCGGGCGGGGGACGTCGGGCGTGGTCAGGGTCAGGGTCTCCGTGGGCAGGGCCTCGTCGCCCGGCGCGGGGATGGCGTGGTCCTCGTTGACCGCGAACGCTCCCTTGCCCTTGCGAGCCTCGCCCTCGATCATGGCGGTGGCCTCGACCTCCCAGAACCCGGCCCGGTCGAAGGTGGTCCGGGCGGCGTAGACGCCCCGGGTGTCCGAGGAGCGCACGATCTGCGGCTCGGCCGGGGGTGGCGAGGGCACGACCGACCCGTGGATCGGCAGGTACTCGGCCTTCACCGGAGCGCCGAAGGGCTGGGGGTCGGCGTTCTCCCGGGTGCCCACGTAGGAGAACCGGAGGTCGACGGTGCCCAGGCCGACCAGCCGCTGGTCGACGGTGAGGAGCCCGAGGATGAACCGGGTGGGGCCGCCGACGGCCAGGTCGTAGCTGGCCACCTGCACGGCCAGGTCGTCCGGGTTCGGTCGGGCGGAGTCGCCGCCGCCGTCGCCGCTGCAGGCCACGAGGACCGACAGCGCGGCCAAGGCGGTGGCGAGGCGGCGGAGGACCATGGAGGCCATTAGTCGCAGGGCGGTGCCTCGATGGCAAGTCGCCCCAGCGAGGCGCGGTAGACCTCGGCCAGCCGCGAGAGGTCACCGGGAAGGCCCGGTCCGGGCGCGGCCAGCTCCGATTCCACCCGCTCCTTGGCCTGCAGGAGCTGGGCGGCCTGGGCCCGGTCGACGTCGTCCAGGGCCCGGGCCACGGTGTGCAGGGCCTCGTGCGAGCGGTCGAAGAAGAGGGCCCGGGCCTCGGCCGGGCGGTCGGCCGCCTCGCACAGTCCGGCGTGGGCGTCGACCAGCGGGGCCACGGCCACGGGCTGGCCGTCGACAGTGAGGGTGTCCGGGTTCTCGTCGTCCGACCCGCCGCAGGCCACAGCCAACAGCAGCAGGGCGACCACGCCCGCCCGCCTCAGCACGGGCGGCGGAGGACGCGCAGGGATCCGGCGCCGAGGGACTCGACGGGTTCGAAGTCGCCGGAAGCCACCGCCCGGCACCAGATCTCGTACGGCGGGCGGCCGCCCTCCGCGGGGTCCTCGAACACGTCGTGGATGCCGAGAAGACCACCCGGGGCGACGAGCGGCGCCCAGGCCTCGTAGTCGGCATGGGCGGGCCGGTGGCCGTGGCCACCGTCGACGAAGACCATGCCGAGGCGAGCGTGCCAGTGGGCGGCGATGCGGGTCGACTCGCCGATGACGGCGATGACCGTCTCCTCCAGCCCGGCCTCCTCCACCGTGCGCCGGAAGGCGGGCAGGGTGTCGATCCGGCCGGAGCGAGGGTCCACCAGCGTGGGGTCGTGGTGGTCCCAGCCGGCCTGGTTCTCCTCCGAGCCGCGGTGGTGGTCGACGCAGAACAGCACCGTCCCGGCATGCTCGGCGGCGTCGCCCAGGTAGACGGCCGATTTGCCGCACCAGGATCCGATCTCCAGCAGGGGCCCCCGGATTGCGCCGGCCAGGCCCGCGGCGTGGAGGGCCAGCCCCTCGTCGGGGGGCATGAACCCGCGGGTGCGGCGGGCGAGCTCCAGCCGGTCGGCCCGCACCGCGCTCACTCCTTCCCGGTGACCCCGGCCCCGTCCAGGGTGGCCATCTCCCCCAGCACCTTGGCCGCGGCCTGGACGATGGGCACCGCCAGGCAGGCGCCCGTCCCCTCGCCCAGGCGCATGCCCAGGTCGAGCAGGGGGACCAGGCCAAGGTGGTCGAGGGCGGCGGTGGCGCCGGGCTCGGTCGAGCGGTGCCCGGCGACGCAGTAGTCGACGCAGGCCGGGGCCAGGGCGACCGCGGCCAGGAGCCCGGCCAGGGCCACCACGCCGTCGACCACCACCGGGACCCGGGCCGCGGCCCCGCCCACCACGAAGCCGGCCAGGGCGGCGATCTCCAGTCCCCCCAGGGCGGCGAGGACGTCCAGCGGACCGGCGCTCGCCGGGACGCGGGACACGGCCACCTCCACGATCCCGACCTTGTGTAGGAACGTGGCGTCGTCGACCCCCGTCCCCCGGCCGGTCACCTCGGCCGGCGGGCGGCCGGTGAACGCGGCGATGAGGGCGGCGGAGGCGGTGGTGTTGCCGATCCCCATGTCGCCGGTGACCAGGCACCGGGCGCCTCCGTCCACCGCCGATGCGGCTACCTCGGCCCCCACGTCCAGGGCCCTGGCCGCCTGGTCGACGGTCATGGCCGGACCTCGGTGGAGGTTGGCCGTCCCATGCCGCACCTTGCGCACGAGCAGGCCGGGCGCGGGCGGGAGGTCGGTGGCCACCCCGACATCGACCGCCAGCACCTCCGCCCCCGCATGCCGGGCCAGCACGTTCACCGCCGCCCGGCCGGCGCAGAACGCCGCCACCATCTGGGCGGTGACCTCCTGGGGCCAGGGGGTGACACCTTCGTCGACCACCCCGTGGTCGCCGGCGAAGACGGCCACCACGACCGGGTCGGGAACGGGGGGCGGGCAGGTGCCGGCCATGCCCGCCAGCCGCACGCCCACGTCCTCCAGCCGGCCCAGCGACCCTCGCGGCTTGGCCAGGCGGTCGTGCAGGGCGCCCGCCTCGGCGGCAGCCAGAGCATCGGGAGGGGTGAGGCCGGCGACCGCCCCCCGGAAGCTCACCCGGCCGGGACGGACGGCTCGGGGCGGTGGGCGAACAGCACCCGGTTGAAGATGATGAACTTGCCCACCCACAGGACGCCGAACGCAGCCAGGGCGGCGAAGTTCACGACCAGCCGGGCACCGAGCTCGCTGCTAGTGATGTGGTGGGCGTTGGACTCGGCGTAGTCGGCCGCCCAGGTCGAGAAGATCAGGCCCAGCAGGGCCAGGCTCCAGAACGGGACGATCTCCTTCATCAGGTGGGACTTCCCGTGTTTGCCCCACGCCCACTTCCGGTTCAGGTAGTACGAGGGGACCGCCGAGATGCAGACGGCGACGATGTTCGAGGTCCGCGCCGACCAGAACGACTGGGCGATGAACAGCACGACCTGGGAGACCATGACCGAGATGACCGACACCAGGCTGTACCGGACCATCTTCTTCCCGCCCGGCGTGCGCGAGCGTTCAAGCAGGGAGCGGGGGGAGAAGTCCACCATGGTGATCGTATCGGCCGCTTGTGACTATCAATCAAGCTCGGGGCCCGACCCTGGAGACGTTCTGGCTGCACTTACCGGCGCATGCCGAGGGTAAGTGCAGCCAGAACCCAGGGGTGTCGCACCCCCTGGACATGCTGGTGGACATGGACCTGATACTTGCGCTGGCTGAGCGACAGCACGGCGTCATCGGTCGCGAGCAGGCGCTCGCCTACGGCATGCCCGTCCAGCAGATCGAACGAAGGATCAGGACCGGCGCATGGGAGATCGCCGCCCGAGGTGCCTACCGGATCGCCGGGTCGGTCCCTTCCTGGGAGCAACGCCTTCTGGCAGCCGTGCTGGCGACGGGCCGCGGCGCGGCGGCCTCCCGCCGCTCCGCAGCGGCGTTGTGGCGACTTCCCGGCTTCCCTCCGGGACCCGTCGAGGTGACGCAAGGTCGGGGCCCCAGCTCGCGTAACCCCCAGCGGGGGCTGCACGACTCCCGGTTCCTCCCTCCCGGGCAGTTGCGGGAGGTCAACGCCATTCCGACCGTTTGCGTGGAACGGACACTGCTCGACCTGTGCGGATGCATGCATGCCAAACGAGCGGAGCGTGCGCTCGACAACGCATTGGCGATGGACCTCACGACCGTCCGCCGGCTGAACCTGATGCTGGCCGAGACTGGTCGTCGTGGTCGCCCGGGGACAGCGCTCCTCCGGAGGCTCCTGGCGGTCCGCACCGCAGAATACGTGCCTCCGGCGAGCGAGTTGGAGGCGCTCCTGTTGGCTGTACTGGATGCCGCGGCGGTCGAATTGCCGGACCGTCAGGCCTCGGTGGGCGGCACCCGGGCACCAATCGGCCGAGTGGACTTTGTGTACCGGGAAGCTCGGGTCGTCATAGAAGCGGATAGCCGGAGGCACCACTCCAGTTGGCTCGACGTCGAGGCGGACCACCGGCGGGACCTGCTGCTCGCCGCCGCCGGCTGGCGGGTCATCCGGGTGAACTGGCACCAGCTGCT
>JBOGIE010000255.1:0-4479 GCA_050742435.1 Acidimicrobiales bacterium
GGTCGACCCAAGCAGCGCGCCGTGTTGGCCTCGCTGCTCATCCACGCCAACGAGGTGGTGTCCGTCGACCGGTTCGCGGACGTCTTGTGGCAGGACGGGGGGATCGTCCGGTCGACGGGCAGCCTCGCCGTCTACATCGCCAACCTCCGCCGCCTCATCGAGCCCGAGCGTCCCCCCCGCACGCCGTCGGAGCGGATTCTCACCCGCGCCCCCGGCTACCTCATCCGGATCGGCCCCGGGGAGTACGACGCCGACGATTTCGAGCGACTTTCCGCGGAAGGCGGTCGCCACCTGTCCGAGGGGCGGCCCCGAGCGGCCCAGCGCACGCTCGCCGAGGCGTTGTCTCTCTGGCGGGGCCGGGCTCTGGAGGAGTTCGCCTTCGCCGAGATGGAAGCGGCCCGGCTCGAATTGCTGCGGCTCGCCACCACGGAGGCGCGGCTCGTGGCCGACCTTGCCCTGGGTGGCCATGGCGCGGTGGTGACGGAGCTCGAGCACCTCGTCCGCGAGCAGCCCTTGCGGGAGCGACTGGTCGAGCTCCTGATGGTCGCCCTGTACCGCTCGGGTCGTCAGAGCGAGGCACTGCGGGCCTACGCGAACGCACGAGAGCGGCTCCAGTCCGAGTTCGGCGTCGAGCCGGGCCCGGGCCTCCGCCGCCTCGAGAGCGACATCCTGGCCCAGTCCCCCGCGCTGGACTGGCAGCCGCCGCCGCTGGAAGGGGTGGCACCGCGCGTCGCCCCGCCGCGGTCTCACCGGGCTGAAGCCCGGCACGGGCTCTTCGTCGGGCGGGCCGCCGAACTGGCCGTGCTGTCAGAAGCCCTTGCCTCCACAGGAGACGCTTCGGGATCCATCGTGCTGGTGGCCGGTGAGCCGGGCATCGGAAAGACCCGCCTGGTCCAGGAGGCGGCCTCGATGGCCGAGGCCCGGGGATCCGTCGTCGCCTGGGGGCGGTGCGAGGAAGGTGAGGGCGCCCCGCCGTTCTGGCCCTGGAGACAGGCGATCCGGACCCTGCTCGCCCACGCCGATGCCGGCACCGTGCGGGCCGCCCTCGCTCCGCACGCACCGGAGATCGGCCAGCTGGTCCCAGAAGTGAGTGACCTGGTTGGCGAACTCCCACCTCCTGCGCCCCTCGACCCTGCGTCGGCGCGCTACCGCTTCTTCGATGCCGTCATCGGCTTCCTGACCGGCCTGTCGCAACACCGGGCCGTGGCGGTCATCCTCGACGATCTTCACTGGGGCGACGCGCCGTCGCTCCACCTGACCGGCCATCTGGCCGGCCGCATCGCCGGTTCGAACATCTGCCTCGTCGTCACCTATCGCGACGTCGACCCGAGCCCGGAGGCCGGCTTCAGGGACGTCCTGGCGTCCCTTGCCCGGCAGCCGGGGCGGCTCGACCTCTCGCTCCGGGGACTGACGCGCGAGGAGGTGGCCCAGTTCGTCGCCCACGAGGCGGGCCCCGAGGCGGTCGCCCGCATCCTGGCCGCCGTCTGGGAGCGGGCGGGCGGCAACCCGTTCTTCGTCGGCGAGCTCACCCGCCTCCTCGTCGCCGAGAAGGCACTGACCGCGACGTCGGCGTGGACCGCCGGTGTCCCCTGGGCCGTCCGCCAGGTCGTGGGCCGCCGCACGGGACGGCTGCCCAAGCCGACGCAGCATCTTCTGTCCGTCGGCGCGGTGGCGGGAAACGACTTCGACCTCACGGTGGTGGCACGGGCTGCAGGTGTGGACCTCGACCAGGCCCTCGACCTCGTCGACGTCGCCGTCGCCGCGGGCGTGGTGACGGAGGAGCCCGATGCCGTCGGGACGTTCCGCTTCTCCCACGCCCTCGTGCAGGAGACCATCTACTCGGAGCTCAGCCGGCTTCGGCGGGCGAGTCTGCACGGCTCGATCGCAGACGCCCTCGAAGCGGCCGGCGGCGACGAGGCTCTCGCCAGCGAGGTCGCCCACCACCTCTACGAGGCGGTCCCCGTGTACGGACCGGCCCGCGCCATCGCCGCCGCCGGCCGAGCTTCAGCCGCGGCCCAGGCCGCGCTGGCCCATGAGGTGGCGGAGCACCATCTTCGCCGGGGCTTGGCCCTCGTGGCCACGATGGCCCCCGGCCCCGAGCGCGACCGGCACGAGCTGGACCTGCAGGTCCAGCTGGCCACCCTGCTCAGCTTCGTCAAGGGGGTCGCCGCGCCCGAGAGCGCCCGGGCGTGGGAACGGGCGACCGAGCTGGGCCGGGCGGTCGAAGACCAACGCCGCCTTCTTCTTTCCCTGTGGGGGCTGTTGACCTTCGCCTGGGCGAGTGGAGACATGAGTGGGGCGCGGACCCTGGCCGAGCACATGCTCGACCTCCGGCGGGCCTCCTCCGACCCCGCGGTCACCGTCACCGCCCACCTCGGGCTGGGCCTGGTGGCCGTGTGCTGTGGCGACCTGGCCGGCGGCTCCGCCGATCTCGCCGCCGCCAAGGAGGTCGCCGACGCGGCCGCCGAGGAGGTACTGGCCGAGGTCACCTTCGCCGATCTCCGGGTCCAGGTCGACAGCTGGCTCAGCATCGCCCGTCACCTGCAGGGTGAGCACGAGGAAGGTCGGCGCCTCGCCGAGGCCGCTCTCCACCGGGCCCGAGGCATCGCCAGCCCGTTCACCATCGCCACCGGGCTCACCTTCGCGGTGTGCGCCCACGTGCTGAGCGGCGAGGTGGACCAAGGGCGGCGACTGGCGGAGGAGCTGATCGACCGGACGGACAGGCTCCACTTGGCCGACTTCACCTACCACGGCCGTGTCGTCCGGGCGTGGGCCCTGGCCCACGGTGGGGCGCCGGCGGACGACGTTGTCGGCCTGCTCAGAGCTCTGCCGTCGGCGGTCAGCGCCGGTATCCGGCCATGGCACCCGTTCTGGCTGGCGCTCACGGCCGAGGCGTGGCAGCGCCTGGGTTACCTCCAGGAGGCGCGGGGGCTGGTCGAGGCGGCGCAATCAGAGATCGACGCGCTAGGTTCGTCGTTCAGCACCGCCGAGGTACTCCGGCTCCGAGGGGAACTGCTCGTCGCCATGGAGCCCCAACGTCGGGGCGAGGGCCTCGCCCACCTTCGCGAGGCGGCACGGCGGGCGGAGGAGCAAGGGGCGACGGTCCTCCGCGACCGGGCGCGGGCGTCCCTGGCTCGACTGCAGGGTGCGGGCGCCCCGCAGCCCACTCCCACCCGATGACGGGCTTGTGCCGGGACCCGCCGTCGCCCGAGCCCCGACCATCAAACCCATCCACTCCCCACAACCGCTCGATTGTCGGTCTCCGAAGCATGAGCGATGCCAATTAACGCTCGTTTAACTCGGAACGCTGGCGCCGGGTGACGGCGCGACGTACTGTTGGCCTCGGCCCCGATGCCAGCGGACGTCCGCCGTGTCCGTCTGTATCGGGGCCACCTCGCGCCCGCCCCGTCACCGGCACCGGAGGTCGGCCCCCGGGCGGATGCGCCGCCCCGCCGGTAGCCTGACCGGCACCTGCGTCGGAGGGAGCGGCATGCGACGGATGCTGGTGCGACGGTGGAAGCGGACGGCGGTCCTCGGGGCCGTGCTCTCCATGGTCATCGCCGGGCCGGCGATCTCCGCGACGGCCCCGAGCGGGCCGCCCACCCAGGTCGGTCGCGGCGGGGCGGCGTCCACGGTCGAGCGCCTGGCCACCGACGCGGCCATCGACATCCTTCGCCAAGGCGGGAATGCGGTCGACGCCGCCGTCGCCGCGGCGGCCGTGCTCGGGGTCACCGAGCCGTTCTCGGCGGGGATCGGCGGCGGCGGCTTCATGGTGATCCACCGGGCCAGCGACGGCCTGATCACCACCATCGACCATCGCGAGAAGGCGCCGGCGGCCATGGGCCCGACGTCCTTCTTCGAGAACGGCCAGCCACTCGGGTTCACCGCCGCCCGCTACAGCGGGCTCTCGGCCGGCGTGCCCGGCACGGTGGCCGGCTGGGCCACCGCCCTGTCCAGGTATGGGACCATCTCGCTCAACGACGCCCTGCGCCCGGCCACCCACCTGGCGGCACGGGGGTTCGTGATCGACCAGGTCTTCTTCGACCAGACCCAGTCCAACGCCGACTTCTTCGACGACCTGCCGGCCAGCGCCCGGCTGTTCCTGGACCCCGACGGCACGCCCCGCGACGTCGGCACGGTGTTCCGCAACCCGGACCTGGCCCGCACCTACGCCCGGATCGGCATGCTCGGACCGGCCGGCTTCTACACCGGCCCGGTCGCCAACGCCATCGTCGACACGGTTCGCCGCCCTCCGGTCGGGCCCGGCGCCAACCACGTGTGGCGGCCGGGCGTCATGACCACCGCGGACCTGGCGACCTACACCGCGCCCGAGCGGCCACCGACCCACGTCAAGTACCGGGGTTACGACGTCTTCGGCATGGGCCCGCCGTCCAGCGGGGGGTCCACCGTCGGCGAGGCCCTCAACATCCTGGAGGGCTTCGACCTCCGCGGCCGGAGCCGGGAGGAGGTCCTCCACCT
>JBOGIE010000256.1:0-4468 GCA_050742435.1 Acidimicrobiales bacterium
GGGCGGGGTGACGAACGCCACGCCCCGGTCGGCGGCGACCGCGTCGGTGATGACGGACAGGCGCTCCTGGTCGGTGCCCTGGGGGAGCTCGGCGGCGAGCATGAAGGTGCCGTTGAACCCGGGCCCGAAACCGGAGGCCAAGAGGTCGTAGGCCCGGCGGGTGGTGGTCTTGCGGTCGAAGTTGCCCTCGTCCGAGAAACCCAGGCGCATGCCCAGGACGGGGATGGCGAGCACGGAGAGCACGATGGCGCCGGCGATGGCCGTCTGCCACGGCCGGTGCTGGATGAATCGGCTCCAACGGTACGAAATCGTCTCGCGGATGGGCTTCTGGCCGAACCGGGGGACTTCCCGGCGCAGCGGGGCGTAGGCGAAGCTGGCCAGCAGGACCACGGCGGCGAGCGGGACGCCGACCATGAGCGGGGAGACGCTGAGCCCGACGCCGACCAGGGCGAGGGCCACCAGGCCGGCGGCGATCAGCCCCCGCCAGCGGGTCACCTCCACCTTCCGGCCGGCGAAGCCCAGCAGGGCCGGGAGGAGGGTGAGCGAGGCGATCACGGTGATCGCCACCACAGTGGCCGCGCCGATGGCCAGGCCGCTCACGAAGCTGACCTGCATGACGAGCATGCCGAGCAGGGAGATGACGACCGTCGTGCCGGCGAAGGTGACGGCCCGCCCCGCGGTGTCCAGGGCGGTGTGGATGGATTCCTCGATGGTGTCGCCGCGGTGCAGGCTCTCGCGGTACCGGGTGACGATGAACAGGGCGTAGTCGATACCGACGCCCAGACCGATCATGACGCCCAGGACGGTGGCGAAGTCGGGCAGGGTGAGGACGTTGGACATGAGGCTGACGAGGATCGTCCCGATCCCGATGCCGGCCAGGGCGACACCCACCGGCAGCCCCATGGCGAGGACGGACCCGAAGGCGACGATGAGGATGACGATGGCGAAGGCCAGCCCCAGCACCTCCGAGCTGGGCTCGGCGAACTCGGCGAACGCCGCGCCCCCCACCTCCACCTGGAGTCCCGGGACGGCCGGCACGTCGGCCAGGATCTCCTTCGACAGGGCCGCCGTCTCCTCGAACGGCGTGTCCTGGGGCATCTCCAGCTCGGCGTAGGCGATACGCCCGGCCAGCGGCCCCTGGGTGGCGATCCGACGCTCCCCGCCCTCCTCGTAGGGGCTGGCGACGGTGACGTCGTCGCGGGCGTCGAGCTCGGTGAAGAGCTCCTCCATGGCCGCTCGCACCTGGGGGTCGTCGACCCCCTGGTCGGCCCGGAACACGATCGTGCCCGTCACACCGGTGCCCAGGCCCCCGAAGTGCTCCTCCAGGATGTCGAAGCCGGTGCGGCTCTCGACGTCGGGCAGGGTGAACTCGTCCTGGAAGGCGGTGCCCACCGCCCCCTGCACGGACCCGAGCACGAACAGGGCGACGACCCACGCCACCGCGACCAACCGCCGGCGGCGGAAACAGAACGAACCGAGACGACCGAACACCAAGACCCCCTACGACGAACCCACCAGCCGGTGATCGTACTTAGTACGGCGCCGTTCCGTGGACGGTTTCGGCGGGGATCAGCTCAGGGCGGTGGCCGACGGCTCGACCGGGACCCGCACTTCCACCACGGTCCCGCCGTCGCTGTCCATGGCGATGATGCCGTCGAGGTCGGTGGTCACCAGGGCCCGCACGATGGTCAGCCCCAGCGTCGACCCGTCGAGGCGGAAGCCGGGCGGCAGGCCGACGCCGTTGTCCGCCACCCGCACCAGGAGCTGGCTCCCGTCGTTGGCCAGCGACACGACCACCCGGGCCGGCTGCTCCTGGCGGCCGCCGAAGCGCTCGGCGGGGAAGCCGTGCTCCAGGGCGTTCTGCAGCAGTTCGGTCAGCACCACGGTGAGGGGGGTGGCCACCTCGGCCCGCAGCTCCCCCGGGTCGCCCTCGACCACCATGTGGACGGGCCGGTCCTCGGAGCCGATGCCCTCGCCCACCATCCGGACCAGCTGGCGCACGATGTCGCCGAAGTCGACCTCCTGGCTGGCCCCGGCCGAGAGCGTCTCGTGGACCAGGGCGATGGAGCGGATGCGGCGCACCGACTCCTCGATGGCGGCCCGGGCCTCGGGCGACTCCAGGCGCCGGCCGTGGAGGCGCAGCAGCGAGGAGATGGTCTGCAGGTTGTTCTTCACCCGGTGGTGGATCTCGCGGATGGTGGCGTCCTTGGACACCAGCAGGCGGTCACGGCGACGGAGGTCCGACACGTCTCGCAGCAGGACGACGGCGCCGGTCACCCGCCCGTGCTCCAGGAAGGGGATGCACCGCAGGAGGACCACCACGTCGCGGCGCTCGATCTCCTGGGTGATGGGCAGGCCGATGGCGAAGGCGGCCCGCACCGGCGACTCGTCGAAACCCAGCTCGCCCAGGCGGGCCCCCTGGGTGTTGCCGTGGATGCCCATGCGGTGGAGGGCGGACACGAAGTTGGGCGAGGCGAACTCCACCCGGGCCGACCCGTCCAACCGGGCCACCCCGTCGCCCACCCGGGGGGCCTCGTCGACCTCGGTCTCCTCGGCCCCGAACGGGAAGTCGCCCACGGTGATCATCCGGGCGAACTTGTCGAACATCTCGACGTAGACCCGCTCCAGCTCCCCTGGCCGGCGCCCGACGGACGGGGCCTTGGCCCGGGCCAGGACGGCGAGCATCGACTCCTTCCAGCGCACGGGGATGCACTGGACGGTGGCGATCTCGCCCCGGGCCTGGACGCTGGCCTCCCCGTCGATGATCTCGCCCAGCTGCCAGGCCCGGGCGACGAGGGGCACGTCCTCGGCCGGGACCTCCCGGCCCACCTCGTCGTCGCTGTAGAGGGTCTGGCTGGTGGTGGGGCGCACCTGGCCGAGGATGGTGAACGCCGACGTGTCCTCCGGCGCCATCGGGGCGTAGAGCAGGAGGTCGGCGAAGCAGAGGTCCGACAGCAGGCCCCACGAGGCGACCAGGCGCTGGAGGTGGGCGATCGCCGGGGTTTCGAACCCGATGGAGCGGGCCAGCTCGGCCAGGGTGGCCATGGGGGCGAGCCTACGCCGCCCCCGCTTCGTTCAGGCGCCCGGCCAGAGGGCCCGGCCCAGGCGCAGCAGGCCGGCCAGGTCGTAGATGTCGGTGTCGAAGAAGGGGACGGCCACGACCACGTCGGGCCGGGCGGCCAGTTCGGCTCGCTGCTCGGCCTCCCGCTTGGCCACCACGCCGAAGTTGAGGAAGCTCTCCCCCACCTCCCGCAGCACCCGGGCCACGGGGGCCGGCTCGCCGGCGTCGGGCCCGAGCTCGGCGGCCAGGGCCGGGCCGTCGGCCCGCAGCCGCTCGGCCACCTGGGTGGCGCCCGGGTCGAGCAGGTAGGTGGGCAGCACCTTGTTGAGGACCAGGGCGCCGGGGTGCAGGCCCAGGCGGGCCAGGGCGTCGATGAAGAACTCGGCCTCCCGCAGCGGCGTGGCCTCCAGGGTGCTGACCACCACGAACGTCGTCCGCCGGCCGTGGACCAGGCGCTTCACCGCCTCCGCCCGCTCGACGAACCCGGCGTACATGGTCTGGAAGAGCAGGAAGAACTCGGCGATGTCCTGGAGGAACTGCGACCCGAGGAGGCGGTCGGCCACCTGGTAGAAGGGCCGGCTGGCCAGGTTCAGCACCCGCGAGCGGGCCGGGGCGGTCAGCCAGCGCAGGAGGCGGCTGGAGAAGAACTCGGCCATGCGGTCGGGCGCCTCGAGGAAGTCGAGGGCGTGGCGGGTGGGCGGGGTGTCGACCACGATCAGGTCGTAGGCGCCGGTGCGGTGGATCTCGTACAGCCGCTCCATGGCGATGTACTCGTGGCCCTGGGCGAAGCGCCCGGAGACGTTCTGGTAGAGCGGGTTCTCCAGGATCCTGGTGACGGTGGCCGGGTTGGGGGCGTGCCGGCGCACCAGCTCGTCCCAGGACTGCTTGGCGTCGAGCATGGCCGCCCACAGCTGGCCGCGGGGCTCGACCCCGGCCGCCTTCATCACCGAGTCGGGGACCCGCACCTCCTTGTTGCCGAGCTGCTCCATGTTGAGGGCGTCGGCCAGCCGCCGGGCCGGGTCGACGGTGAGGACCAGCACCTTGCCGCCCAGCGAGACGGCGGCCATGGCCGCCGCCGCCGCCGCGGTCGTGGTCTTGCCCACCCCGCCCGCCCCGCAGCAGATGGCGATCTCCTTGGCCGCCAGCAGCTGCTCCAGCGAGTGGGTGGTGACGGGGGCGGCGCTCAATAGCCCAGCTCGGCGCTGAGGGCCTCGGCCACCTGGCCGGTGGTGCGCAGGCCGTGGCCCCGGGCGAACAGGTAGGGGACGTAGAGGAGCGGGATCGAGGGGTCGACCGACGCCCGCAGGTGGTCGAGGTGCCCGGCCCGGGTGCGGCGGAGGGTCACGGCCAGGCGGGCGGCGTCGAGGACCGGGGTGACCGGGCCGCGGGTGGCGTCGGCCAGGCGGT
>JBOGIE010000257.1:0-4454 GCA_050742435.1 Acidimicrobiales bacterium
CGTAACCTTCCGGCTGCGGAGCCGGTCCCAATGGATGTGGCTGCAGTGGTGATCCCCGCTGAGGAGGCCCGGTTGGTGTCTGCGGCCAAGGCCGGGGACAGCGACGCCTTCGCCCAGCTGGTCAAGGACACCCAGGCCGAGGTCTACACCCTGGCCTACCGGCTCACGGGGAACGAGGACGACGCCCGCGACGTGGCCCAGGAGGCATACCTGCGGGCGTTCCGCGCCCTGAAGCGGTTCCGGGGCGACGCCCGGTTCTCGACCTGGATGTACCGGATCACCGCCAACTGCGCGTCCACCCATCTGTCCAGGCGGTCCAAAGGTCGCCACGACGAGCTTTCCGAGGATGACACCGTGCTCGACGACCGGCCGGAGTCCGACCCCGAGGGCATGGCCGAGGCCGGCGCCCTGCGCGACCGTGTCACCGCCGCCCTGGCCGACCTGCCCCCCATCCTGCGGGCGGTCGTGGTGCTGCGAGACGTCTACGACCTCCCCCACGACGCCATCGCGTCGGAGCTGGGGATCACCGAGTCGGCGGCCAAGGTGCGCCTGCACCGCGCCCGCCGCAAGCTGCGGGAGCGCCTGTTCCCGATGCCCGGAGAGGAGAAGGCCCGTGCGGTCTAGGTTCGTGCGTTCCGGAACGCAGGGTGGGGCCTTCGGGAGCGGAGTGTCCTGCGACCAGGTCGCCAAGGCCCTGCCCGCCATCGTCGACGGCCTCGAGGTGGCCGACATCGACGTGCAGCGCCACGTCGCCTCCTGCCTGCGCTGCCAGGCCGAGCTGGTGCAGTACCGCAAGGTCCTGCGGGCCCTCCACCAGATCCGCACCGAGCTGCTCGATCCGGCGCCCGGCCTACTGCCCGACGTCCTGGCCGCCATCGGGGCCGCCGGCGAGCGCCGGGCCATCCACGACCTGCTCAACGGCCGCCGGGTGGCCTACGTGGGCGGCATCGCCGCCGCCACCGCCGCCGGAGCCGCGGGGGCCATCCTGGCCACCCGCGCCCGTAGCCGCCGGGTCAGACTCGCCAGCTAGGGACGGCGGTCCGGCTCGCCGGCGGGGCAGGGGCCCCCGCCGGCACGCGACGGGCGCGGTCCGCAGGACCCGGGTGCCCGTCGCCGACAATGGGGTACGCTGGCCGGGCGTACGTCAGGGGCCGGCCCGCAGTGCACAGGGCAGTAGCTCAATTTGGCAGAGCACCGGTCTCCAAAACCGGCGGTTGGGGGTTCGAGTCCCTCCTGCCCTGCTCGTTCGTTTCCGACTCGAGTGGAGAAGTTGCCCGTGAACCGAGAGATGAAGCGCCTGATGCAGCGTCAGGGCCAGGTCGACGCTGAAGGCACCCCCACCCGACGAGAAGCGCCGCGCCCCTCCGCCTCCCGCCAGGCCACCAAGGAGCGGATCGGCCCCGCCGAGTACGCCCGGCAGGTGCGCGGCGAGCTGCGGAAGGTGGCCTGGCCCACCCGGGCCGAGGTGGTCAACTACTCGATCGTCGTCTTCATCGCCCTCATCCTGCTCACCGCCATCATCTTCGGGCTCGACTACATGTTCGGCGAAGCCGTCATCTTCCTCTTCCGATGAGCCAGGCCGACGACACCACCCCCCCGCCCGAGCCGCTCGACACCTCGGGCGTGGGCGACTCGGTCTTCGAGCCGGGGGCCCTGGCCGATGCCGACGAACCGGCCGCCCTGCCCGACGAGGCCCTGTCCGGCGACCAGCCGGCTGCCGACCCCCTCACCGGGGAGGTCCTGACCGAGGACCAGCTCCTCACCAAAGGGTTCGACGAGGAGGGCGACGAAGCGGACGAGGCGCCGGTCGAGAGCCCGTACGACCGCCCCGGCTCGTGGTACGTCGTGCACACCTACGCCGGCTACGAGAACAAGGTGAAGTCCAACCTGGAGAGCCGGATCGCCTCCATGAACATGGAGGACCGCATCTTCGAGTGCGTCATCCCCATGGAGGACGTCATCGAGTTCAAGGGCGGCAAGCGGGTCACCGTCCAGAAGAAGGTCTTCCCCGGCTACCTGCTGGTGCGCTGCGAGCTCGACGACGACTCCTGGCGGGTGGTGCGCAACACGCCCGGCGTCACCGGGTTCGTGGGCCTGGGCGCCAAGCCCACGCCGCTGTCCCGCAAAGAGGTGGAGAGCATCCTCCAGGTGCAGCCCACCGGCACCGACGGGGCCCCCAAGAAGGCCCGCCACCGGCCGATGTACGAGAACGGCGAGAGCGTCCGGGTGCGGGAGGGCCCCTTCGCCGACTTCACCGGCACCATCGCCGACATCAACGAAGACCAGATGAAACTGAAGGTGCTGGTCAACATCTTCGGCCGGGAGACCCCCGTCGAGCTGGAGTTCAGCCAAGTAGCAAAGCTTTAACGCCGCCTTCTTTGTCCGCTCAGCTACCGCTGCAGTAGTCCAGCGGACAAAGAATCCGGGCCGGTAAAGTTGAAGGTCTGTTCGAGGGTGGGAGGCGCTCCGGCGCCGCTAGGACCACCGTTAGGAGAAGCACACGCATGGCCAAGCGACGCGTCGCCGCGATCGTGAAGATCCAGATCCCGGCCGGAGCGGCCACCCCCGCCCCGCCCGTGGGTACCGCCCTGGGCCCCCACGGCGTGAACATCATGGAGTTCTGCAAGGCGTACAACGCGGCCACGGAGTCCCAGCGGGGCACCGTCGTGCCGGCGGAGATCACCGTCTTCGAGGACCGGTCGTTCACGTTCGTCATCAAGACCCCGCCCACCCCGGTCCTCCTCCGGGCCGCGGCCGGGATCGAGAAGGGCTCCGTGGCGCCGGGACGGGAGGGGGCCGGCACCGTCACCGACGCCCAGATCACCGAGATCGCCACCACCAAGATGCCCGACCTCAACGCCAACGACCTCGAGGCGGCCAAGAAGCAGGTAGTCGGGACGGCCCGGTCCATGGGCCTGACGGTGAGGGGCTAGGCCCGGCGATGACCCACACCAACAAGGACAGCAAGAAGTACGTCGACGCCGTCCGCCGCTTCGACCGCGACCGCCAGCACGGCCCGGGTGAGGCCGTCGACCTGGTCAAGAGCCTGGCCTCGGCCCGCTTCGACGAGACGGTTGAACTGGCCGTGCGCCTGGGTGTCGACCCCCGCAAGGCCGACCAGATCGTCCGCGGCACCGTGGGCCTGCCCGCGGGCACGGGCAAGACCGTCCGGGTGGCCGTCTTCGCCGCCGGCGACGCCGCCGCCGAGGCCCGGGAGGCCGGGGCCGACGTGATCGGTGCCGACGACCTGGTGGCCAGGGTCCAGGGCGGGTTCCTGGACTTCGACGTGGCCATCGCCACCCCCGACCTCATGGGCCAGGTGGGCAAGCTGGGCCGGGTCCTGGGTCCCCGGGGCCTGATGCCCAACCCCAAGACCGGCACCGTGACCACCGACGTGGGCCGGGCGGTCCGGGAGTTCAAGGGCGGCCGGGTGGAGTACCGCACCGACCGCTACGGCAACATCCACGTGCCCATCGGCAAGGTCAGCTTCGACCGCCGGTCGCTCCTCCAGAACCTCCAGGCCGTCGTCGAGGAGCTCCAGCGGGCCAAGCCGGCGGCGGCCAAGGGCCGGTACATGAGGTCGCTGTCCCTGTCCTCCACCATGGGACCGGGCGTCAAGGTCGACCCCAACCCGCTCCGGGCCCTCGAGGACGAGCTCACCGCAGCCAGCTAGGCCTCAGCGGCCGGGAGCGGCGGCATTGGCCTCAGCGGCCGAGAGCGGCATAGTAGTATCGCTGGACATCTTCAGATCGCCGTAGACATTCGGTGCGCCGGTACAGCGCGTAAGCGGCCCCTCACCGGGCCCGCCCAACGAGGCGTGAACTCCCCGAGGGACAGTTCGCGCGTGCCGCCGCCGCCGCACCTCAGGGAGGAACCGCATGGGAGAACCGAGACCCGAGAAGGTCGCCGTAGTCGAGGAGGTGCGCGACCGCCTCTCGTCGTCCAACGGGGCCCTGCTGACCGAGTACCGGGGGCTGAAGGTCTCCGACCTGGCCGCCCTGCGCCGGTCGGTGGGCCAGGCGGGCGGCGAGTACAAGATCTACAAGAACACCCTGGTCCGGCGGGCGGCGGCCGAGCTGGACCTCGCCGACCTCGATCCGCTGCTGGTCGGGCCCACGGCCATCGCCTTCGTCGAGGGCGACGCGGTGGCGGTGGCCAAGTCGCTCCGTGACTTCGCCCGGACCAACCCCGCCCTCACCATCAAGGGCGGCCTGCTCGGCACCACGGTCCTGAGCGCGGCCGACGCCGGCGCCCTGGCCGACGTCGCCCCCCGCGAGGTCATCCTCGCCCAGCTGGCCGGCGCCCTCGCCGCCCCGCTCCAGAAAATGGCGGGCCTGCTCCAGGCCCTGCCCCGCAACTTTGCCTACGGGCTGTCCGCCCTCGTCGATCAGAAGCAGAAGGAAGAAGGGAACCAGTAGATGGCCACCAAGGAAGAGATCCTCGACAGCATCGCC
>JBOGIE010000258.1:0-4452 GCA_050742435.1 Acidimicrobiales bacterium
GATCTTGGAAATTGCGGCCTACGTCTCGCTGACGGTGGCGATGTCGCTCCTGATCATCCGGCTCTTCTGGCCCAAGCTGGCGCCCAAGGTCCAGGTCCGCCGCTTCCGCCGCCGGCTGGGCAAGTTCGACACCGTGCTGGCCTCGTGGGCCGACGAGTTCAAGGCCCAGGACGAGGGCAGGCGCCACGAGCAGCGCCACCCCGAGCACACCGAAGACTGACGTCGTCGGGCCCTGAAGTGCGACGCCCGGTCCTTTGGGCCGGGCGTTCTGGCGTCTAGACCAACCCGAGGGCCCGTGCGCCGTCGACCAGGACGGTGCTGCCGCTCATGAAGGCGGCCGGCTCGGAGCACAGGAAGGCAACCACCTTGCCGAAGTCGGCGGGGTTGCCCCGCGGGCCTTCCAGGTTCTGGAGGGCCTGCATGCGCTCGGTGTTGTGGAGTCCGGGGCAGACCAGGTTGAGGGTGATGCCGTCGTCGAAGAGGTCGGTGGCCGCGGTCTTGGCCCAGGCCCAGAGGCCGGTGCGGGCGGTGTTGGACAGCGACAGGGTGGGGATGGGCTGCTTGATCGACGAGGAGGTGATCAGGCAGATGCGGCCCCACCCCTGGGCCCGCATATGGGGGACGGCCTCCCGGACCAACCGGACCGAGGTCAGCAGGTTGGCGTTGACCGCAGCCTCGATCTGGGCGTCGTCCACGTCGAGCGACCGGCCGGACGGCGGGCCACCGGCGTTGGCCACCACGATGTCGAGCCGACCGAACCGCTCGACGGTGGCGGCGACCAGGCGGGCGGGCTCGGGGGGCTCGGTGACGTCGGCCTGGATGGCCAGCACCTCGGTGGAGGCGGCCAGCTCGGCCTCGGCGTCGGCCAGGGCCTCGGCCCCCCGGGCGCAGATCGCCACCTTGGCCCCCTCCTGGGCCAGGGCGAGGGCGGCGGCCCGTCCCAGCCCCTTGGAGGCGGCGGTGACCAGGGCCACCCGTCCGGCGATCCCAAGGTCCACTAGGACTCCACCACGGCCAGGGCGTGGTCGGCCCGGTTGAGCGGCTCGGGGCCGGCCTCGGTGGCCACCACGATGTCCTCGATCCGGGCCCCCCAGCGGCCGGACAGGTAGATGCCAGGCTCGATGGAGAAGGCGTGGCCGGGGGCCAGGGGCTCCCGGTTCCCGCTGACCAGGTACGGGTCCTCGTGCTCCTCCAGGCCGATCCCGTGGCCGGTGCGGTGGATGAAATGAGGCCCGTAGCCGGCGTCGCTGATCAGGTCGCGGGCCACCCCGTCCACGTCCTGGCACGGGGTGCCCACCCGGGCGGCGTCGACCGCCGCGGCCTGGGCGCCGGCCAGGACGGCGTAGAGGTCGCGGAACTCCGTGGGCGGGTCGCCGGTGAAGATGGTCCGGGTGATGTCGGAGCAGTAGCCCTCCATGGTGCCTCCGAAGTCGCAGACCACGGCCTCGCCCGCCCCGATGATCCGGGGGCCGGGGTCGTTGTGGGGGCTGGCCGAGTTGGGGCCGCTGCCGACGATGGCGAAGTTCACCGACTGGTGGCCCTCCTCCAGCAGCCGCTCGCCCAGCTCCCGGGAGACGTCGGCCTCCGAGCGGCCGATCAGGGGCACCTGGCCGGAGACGAGGGCGGTGGCCACCCGGTCGGCGGCCGACGCCGCCCGGCGCAGGGCGGCGATCTCGTCGTCGTCCTTGATGGCACGCAGCGGGGCGATGACCTTGGACGCCGGCAGCCACATGGCCCGCGCCAGGTTCTCCTGCAGGGAGAGGAGGAAGCCGGCCCACGTGCGGTCCGAGACGGCGATCCGCTGGCGGGTCCGCCCGACCAGGCCGGTGACGATGGCCACCGGGTCCTCCGTCTCCGCCCAGGGCCGGAGCGAGAACAGCTCGGGCTGGTGTTCCACCCGGGCCGCCTCCAGGTGGGGGACGACCAGGACGGGCGCGTTGTCGAGGGGGAGGACCAGCATGGTCAGCCGTTCGAGGGGCATGGCGCGGTAGCCGGTGAGCCAGGGGAGGTCGGCGCCCAGGGACAGCAGGACGTTGTCGACCCCCAGCCGGCGCATGCGCTGGCGCACGGCCTGGATGCGGGCCGCCCGGGCGGCGACGACGTCGGCCATCTCAGCCGGCCGGCATTGCGGCGGCCGCCGCCTGCCGGGCGTGGTAGCTGGAGCGGGTGAGGGGCGAGGCCTCGACGTGGGCGAACCCGAGGGCCCGGCCGGCGGCGGCCATCCGGTCGAACTCCTCGGGCGTCCACCAGCGGGCCACCGGAAGGTGGTCGGCGGACGGCCGCAGGTACTGGCCCAGGGTGAGGATGGACACGCCCACGTTGTGGAGGTCGGCCATGGCGGCCAGCACCTCGTCGTCCGTCTCACCCATGCCCAGGATGATGCCCGACTTGGTGACCAGTCCGGCGGCCGCGGCGCGGGCCAGGACCGACAGGCTGCGGGCGTAGGAGGCCGAGGGCCGGACCGATCGCTGCAGGCGGGCGACGGTCTCCAGGTTGTGGTTGAGGACATCGGGCCGGGCGCCGAAGATGGCGGCCAGGGCGTCCGGGTCGCCCTTGCAGTCGGGGATGAGCACCTCGACCGCGGTGCCGGGGCACCGGCGGCGCACGGCGTCGATGGCGTCGGCGAACCCGCCCGCCCCGCCGTCGGGCAGGTCGTCGCGGGCCACGGCGGTGATCACCGCGTGGGCCAGCCCCATCTCGGCCACCGCCTCGGCCAGCCGCTCGGGCTCCTCGGGGTCCACGGCCAGGGGCCGGCGGGTGTCGACCTGGCAGAAGCCGCAGGCCCGGGTGCAGCGGTCGCCGTTGATCATGAAGGTGGCCGTGCCGTCCCGCCAGCACTCGTAGATGTTGGGGCAGCCGGCCTCTTCGCAGACCGTGACCAGCTTGAGCGAGCGCATAGTGCGCCGGACCTCGCGGTAGCCCTCGCCCAGGTCGGCCTTGACCCGCAGCCACTCGGGCTTGCGGGTGGCGACCGGCAGCCCGGCGGGCGTCTCCCGCTCCCAGGACACGTCGACCCGCCGCACCCGGCCCCCCGCCCAGCGCCTTGCCGCGGCCTCGACCACCGCGTCCACCACCTGGTGCATGGCCACGGTGACGCCCTCGGCGGCCAGCGACGTGACCCCCTTGTCGTCGATGCCGCACGGCACGATCCGGTCGAACCACGACAGGTCCGGGTCGACGTTGAGGGCGAAGCCGTGCATCGTGCGGCCGCGGGAGCGGCGGACGCCGATGGCGCAGATCTTGCGGTCCCCGGCCCACACGCCCGGGGCGCCCTCCATCCGCCGCAGGCCGGTGAGGCCGAGGGCGGCGCAGGCGTCGATCACCAGTTGTTCGACCGCGTGCACGTAGGCCCGGGGAGCGTCGGGGACGGTGAGGATCGGGTAGCCCACCAGCTGGCCGGGCCCGTGCCAGGTGACGTCGCCGCCGCGGTCGGTGTGCACCAGCTCGGCGCCCAGGTCAGCCGGGGGCACCCGCACGTGGTCGAGGGCGCCCCGCAGCCCGACCGTGTAGACGGGATGGTGCTCGAGCAGCAGCAGGTAGGGGTCGGTGGCCCGGGTGAACAGGGCCCGCTGGAGGGCGTAGGCGTCGCCGAAGCGGACCCGGCCCAACCACCGGGCCTCCAGCGGCGCCTCGCCGGCTCGGGCCGGTTCGGCGAGGCTCACAGCTCCTGGGACCAGTCCCGGGTCTCGATGATGTCGCGGCAGCGGGCGAGGAAGGCGGAGGCGTAGGCGCCGTCGTAGGCCCGGTGGTCGAAGCTCAGGCCCAGCATGCCCACCGGGTGGATGGCGATGGCGTCGCTGCCGTCGGGCAGCTCGACCACGACCGGGCGCTTCTTGATCCCGTCGGTGGACAGGATGGCCACCTGGGGCTGGTTGATCACCGGCGCGGTGACGAACGTGCCGAAGCCGCCCGGGTTGGTGATGGTGAACGTGCTTCCGGAGATCTCGTCGGCGTTGAGCTTCTTGCTGCGGGCCCGGGAGGCCAGGTCGGCGATCTCGCGGGCGATCGAGCGCAGCCGCTTGCCGTCGGCGTCGTGGATGACCGGCACGATGAGGCCCTCGAAGTTGAGGTCGACGGCGATGCCCAGGTGCACGGCGCGGTGGACGATCAGCTCGTTGTCGCCCACCGAGGCGTTCACGTGCGGGAAGTCCCGGATGGCGTCGATCACGGCCCGGGAGATGAACGGCAGGTAGGTGAGGGAGAAGCCCTCCTCGGCCTTGAAGGCGTCCTTCTCGGCCCGGCGGACCCGGTCCACGGCGTCGAAGTCGACCTCGACCGCGGTCAGGACGTGGGCCGACGTGGCCTGGGAGCGGACCATGTGCTCGGCCGTGCGCTTCCGGATGTTGGAGAAGGGGATGACCTCGTCCTCGCCCGCCCGGGGCCGGGGCTTGACCGCGGCCGCCGCCGGGGCTGCCGGGCGCGAGGGCGCGGGTGCCGCCGGCTTCGCTGCGC
>JBOGIE010000259.1:0-4437 GCA_050742435.1 Acidimicrobiales bacterium
TCAGGATGTGCATCGGGCAGTTCATGGGCTTCGGGTAGTACGTCGCACCCTCCATCTCCATGGGGGGGTACATGCCTTCCGCGTACCATCCGAGGTGGCCCGAGATCTCGAAGAGCGTGGACTTGGAGAGGTGCGGGGTCCACACGAAGTCGTAGCCGGCCGCCTCGTGCTCGGCCCGGGAGTAGTCCTCCATCAGCTTGCGGATCAGCCCACCCTTGGGATGGAACACCGGCAGGCCGCCGCCGATCTCGGGCGGGAAATGGAACAGGTCGAGCTCCAGGCCCAGCTTGCGGTGGTCGCGCCGCTCCGCCTCCTCGAGGCGGTGGAGGTGCTCCTTGAGGGCCTTGTCCGACTCCCAGGCGGTGCCGTAGATCCGCTGGAGCATGGGCCGGTGCTCGTCGCCCCGCCAGTAGGCGCCGGCCACCTTCGTCAGCTTGAAGGCGCCCAGGCGGGAGGTCGACGGTACGTGCGGGCCCCGGCAGAGATCGGCCCAGCCGTCATTGCGGTAGACGCTGACCGCCCCGCTCTCCGCCCCCTCGCTGGGGTCCACGCCCTCGATGATCTCCACCTTGAAGGGCTGGTCGGCGAAGCGCTGGAGGCCCTGCTCCCGGGTGAGCTCCTCCCGGACGAACGGCTGGGCCTCCCCCACGATCTCCCGCATGCGGCCCTCGATCCGCCCCAGGTCGTCGTCGCTGAAGTGGGCGCCGCCCGGGAGGTCGAAGTCGTAGTAGAAGCCGTCCTCGATCGGAGGGCCGATGGCGTACTTGGCCCCCGGGAACAGGTCGCACACCGCCTGGGCCATCACGTGGGCGGTCGAGTGGCGGAGGACCTTGCGACCGTCGTCGGTGTTGTCGGTGACGATGGCGACCTGGTCGCCGTCGTGCAACGGGGCGCTCAGGTCGGTCTGGGCACCGTTGACCACCGCGGCCACCGCGGCCTTGGCCAGCCCCCGGCCGATGGACGCGGCCAGGTCGAGTGCGGTGGCGCCGTCGGGCAGGTCGCGCGATGAACCGTCGGGGAGAGAGACCTTCATTGCGGGCGAGGATACTGGTGGCGCCATGGGGGACCGCTTCGAGTATCGGGACGTCCGGGTGGACGGTGACTCCGGCCCGATCATCGAGGGGTTTTCGGCCCGGATCCCGGCCGACGGGCTGACGGCCATGGTCGGATCATCCGGCGCGGGCAAGACCACCCTCCTGCGCCTCCTCAACCGCCTCGACGACCCCGATGCCGGCGAGGTCCTGTTCGAGGGCCGCAACGTCCGCACCTACGACGTGCTGGAGCTGCGCCGGCGGGCGCAGTACGTGGGCCAGGTCCCGGTTACCTTCCCCGGGACGGTGGCTGACAACGTCGGACCGGAGGTCGACAGCCTGCTCCCCCGCGTCGGCCTGCCCCCCACGCTGGCCACCCGCGACGCCGACCGGCTCTCGGTGGGCGAGGCCCAGCGGATGTGCCTGGCCCGGGCCCTGGCCCGCCACCCCGAGTGCCTCCTCCTGGACGAGCCCACCTCTGCCCTGGACACCACGTCGAAGGCGGGCATCGAGGCGCTCATCCGGTCGCTGGCCGACGACGGGCTCACCGTGGTCATGGTCACCCACGACCCCCGACAGGCCGCCGAGCTGGCCGACCGGGTCCTGCGGGTGGAGAAGTCGTGAACGACCTGAGCGGTCGCATCTCGTGGGCGGACGTCGGCCTGTCGCTCCTGCTCGTCCTGGTGGCGGTGGTGGTGTCCCGGCTGCGGAAGACGGGGCTGGAGCGCGACATCGGGGTGGCGACCTTCCGGTCGTTCGCCCAGCTCCTGGCCGTGGGGTTCGTGCTCGAATTCGTGTTCGGCGGAAGCTCGGCGCTCACCCCGCTGGTCCTGCTGGTGATGGTGGCGACAGCCACGCTGACCTCGGGAGCCAGAGGAAAGCGGGTCCCGGGCGCCTACTGGATCGCGGCCACGGCGGTGTCGGCGGCGGCCGGCGGCACGCTCGGCGTCCTGCTGCTGCTGGGCATCGTCCCGGCGGCTCCCCGGGCCGCCATCCCGGTGGGGTCGATGATCATCTCCAACGCCATGAACACCGCGTCACTGGTGATGGGCCGGCTGCGCGACGACCTGGCCGCCCACCGGCGTGAGGTGGAGGCCCACCTGAGCCTGGGCGAGACGTCGACCGAGGCCTCGGCCCTGTGGCACCGGACTGCGGTGCGAAGCGGCATGCTGCCCATCGTCGACCAGACCAAGGTCGTGGGCCTGGTCGCCCTGCCGGGCGCCATGACCGGCATGCTGCTGGCCGGGGCGTCCCCGGCGTCGGCCATCAAGCTGCAGATGGTCGTCATGTACATGCTCCTGGGCGGCAACGCCTTCGCCGCCCTCGTGGCCGGCCGACTTACCGTCGCCCGGCTCTTCACCGCCGACCACCAGCTGATCCGGTCGGTCCGCCGCGTCACCGGTTGAGGGTCAGGCCGGGTACGTCGGCCCGCCCGTCCCCCCTCCGCCCGAGCCACCGAGCCCGCCGGCCTGGCGGATGGCGTGGATGTCGTCGCCGATCCTGAACACCACGATCAGGATCTCCATCCAGATCCGCGTGAGGATCAGGTAGACGAGGTAGGCGAGGGGAATGACGACGAGCGCGCTGAGAACGCCGGTTGCCGTCCCGCTCGCCAGTCCGAGGATGAAGAAGATGACCGCGCCCACCGTGTACAGGATGACGATCAGCAGGTAGACGAAGCGGATGATCCTGATCGTGATCAGGCTGGTGAACTGAAAGTCGAAGAGGGACTTGAGGAGCCCCTTCGCCTCGTCGGACGACATCGGTTCCACGCCAACCTCCCGCTCGTCGATCGGCGCGCCCGCCCGCCCCGCCCGTGGGCCCGCCAGGTCCCCGGATTGTGGCAGCTGCCGGCGCAGAGAACAACAGGTGGCCCCGAAACCGCACACCCGGCGGTACCATCCGGCAAGGGGGGCGGTCCAGTGCCGGGCCGCCGAGAGGAGGGCCACCATGGCCGATTCGTCCGCGTACCCGGTCCAGCTGGACCTGGAGGCTCCGCTGGAGGTGGCGAGGTGGCGTCCGCTCGTCCACTGGATACTGGTCATCCCGCACTGGATCGTGCTCTACGTCCTCAACATCGTGATCGGCGTCCTGGCCTTCGTGTCGTGGTTCGCCATCCTGTTCACCGGCAACATCCCTCAGGGGATCTTCGACTTCATGGCCATGATCCTCCGCTACCAGTGGCGGACGTACTCCTACCTGTTCTTCATGCGCGAGCCCTACCCGCCGTTCGAGTTCACGGCGTCCACCGCCGATCCCGGTACCGACCCGGCCCGGCTCTCGGTGGCCTATCCGGAACGCCTGAGCCGGCTCCTGATCTTCGTCAAGTGGTTGCTCGTCATTCCCCACATCATCGCCCTCTTCTTCGTGGCGATCGGTGGGTTCTTCGTCGCCATCGCCGGTTTCTTCGCCGTCCTCATCACCGGAAGCTGGCCCGAGGGCATGCGCAACTTCCTCGTCGGCACGTCGCGGTGGAGCATGCGGGTGACCGCCTACTTCTACCTCATGACCGACGTGTACCCGCCGTTCTCCCTGGAGGAGTAACGGCCCGGATGCTCAGCCCAGGACGGATGAGCCGGTAAGGCGAACCTCCTCCCCTCGTGGGGCACCCGTGGCCTGGACCTGCAAGGTGGCGTTGTAGCGGCGGAGGGGGCCGGAGGGGGCGAAGGTCACCTCGATGGTGCAGCTGAGGTTCGGCGCCAGCGCACCGGAGCATGTCGCGAACGACGCACTGAAGTTGCTCGCGTCCTCGCCGCTGACCCGTGGCTGCGTCACCGTGATGGGGGTGGTGGTGCTCTCGTTCCGGATGGTGACGGTCTTCTTCCGGGGGTCGGTGGCCTGGAAGTCCAGGGTCGTCGGGCTCACCCTGAACGTGGGAACCTCCGCGGTCGTGCCGCCGGAGCCACCGCCTACCGCGCCCTGACCACCGGGCGCCGGTGCCGACGTCACCGTGGTGCTGGAGGAGCTCGCCGAGTCGCCGTCGCCACCGAGGACACCCAGCTGGATGAGGACGGTGACCAGGCCGACGATGCCGGTCAGCAGGCCGGCCAGGCCGGTGATGAGGCCTGGGATGGTGGAGAAGAAGGACCGTTTGCTCTCGCTCATGGGAGGGCGACTCCAATCAGGTCGGCGGCTCGACGCACCCCGTGGCCGGCGGCGGCCGCGTCGTCGATCGCCCGGATGGCCCTCGGGATGTCGAGATCGTCGTCGAGGGCCGCCCGGACCTCCTCGAGACTAGCCCCCTCAGGACCAGTCCCCGACGCGGCGGCCCGCCAGCGCTCCAACCGCTCGGTCGCCTCGGGCAGCAGGCCCTCGTGCCACGTCCAGGGACCCCGGTAGGAGTGGTCGAGGATGGCCAGGCGGACGGCCATGGGATCCCATTCCTTGACCACCTCGCTGATGAAGA
>JBOGIE010000260.1:0-4414 GCA_050742435.1 Acidimicrobiales bacterium
CGACGCGGTGGGCGAGTACGAGGTGGTGGACGGCGGGCGGGAGCTGGCACTGACCGTGCTGCGGACGGTCGGCTTCCTCTCCCGTGACGACGGCCGCCTGCGACCCGTCCACGCCGGCCCGGTGGTCGCCATCCCCAAGGCCGAGCAGCTGGGCCCGTTCCGCCGCTCCTACGCCATCGTCCTCCACCGGGGCGGCTGGCAGGACGCCGCCCTCCACGCCGTGGCCGACGACGTCCTCCTCCCTCTGGAGCACGCGCCGGTGGCCGGGACGACGGCGCGGGTGCCGGCCGAGGGCGCCCCGCTGTCGGTCGCGGGGGCCGAGGTCACGGCTGTGCGGCGGGAGGGCGGGACGCTGGTCGTGCGCATGGTCCGCGCCTCCGACGAGCCCGCCCGGGTGGTCGTCGGCGCCAATGGCGTCCCGGCCCGGGGGCAGAAGGTGGACCTGACCGGCCGGCCCCTGGCCGCGGTCGACGGCGGCCTGGATCTCTGTCCCTGGGAGATCGCCACCATCCGCGTCCACCCGTAGGCTGGCGCATGGAGTTGCTCCTGGGGATCGACGTCGGGTCCTCGCGGACCAAAGCGGCCCTCGTGGACGCCGACGGGCGCGAGTTGGGCCACGCCGCGGCCCCCACGCCGTTCGAGAGCACCGGGGGCCGGGTCGACATGGACGTCGACGCGCTCGTCGCCTGCCTGGCCCGGGTGCTCGACCAGCTGGGCGACCGGCGCCGGCTGGTGGTGGCCGTGGGCGTGGCGGGGATGGCCGAGAGCGGGGCGCCCCTGGACGGGGCCGGGCGCCCACTCGCCCGCGTCATCGCCTGGCACGACGGCCGGGGCGAGGAGACGGTGGAGCTGCTCCAGGACCGGTTCGGGGACGCGCTGGCGCTCCACGCCGGGCAGACGGCCAACACCAAGATGACCGTGGCCAAGCTGGGATGGCTGCTCGACCACGGTCTGGAGGGCATGACGAGGTGGCTCGGCGTCCCCGAGCTGGTGCTGCGGGCCCTCACCGGCGAGGAGGCCACCGAGTGCTCGCTGGCTGCTCGGACCGGCTGCTACGACGTGACCGGCCACCGGTGGATGCCGGAGGTGGCCGAGGCCGCCGGTTTCTCCACGGACGTCTTCGCCGCAGTGCAGCCGGCGGGCCGGGTGATGGGGCGGGTCACCGCCGCCGTCTCCCGGTGGTCGGGCCTGCGCGAGGGCGTGCCGGTGACCGTCGCCGGCCACGACCACCCGGCCGGGATGGCGGGCGCCGGTGTCGGACCGGGCGACCTGGCCAACTCGGTGGGCACGGCGGAGACCGTCGTCCGCCGCACCGCGAGAGTCCCGGACATGGCCGCCGCCCTCGACAACCGGGTGGCGGTCTCCGTCTACCCGGGCGGCCGGGAGTGGGCCGTGCTCGTCGGCGCGGCACGGGCCGGCCTGGTCATCGACTCGGCCGCCGCCGCCCTGGGCCTCTCACCCGCAGAGCTCGACGGCCTGGCTGATGGCGCGGAGCCGGTCGACGCCGACCTGGCCGGTGCGGTGGACGACCTGGCCAAGGGCGGCCCGGCATCTTTGCCCGACGCGCCCCCGGGTCGGATCTGGGCCGGCCTCCTTCGCGCCCTCACCGCCCGGACGGTGGACGGGTACGAGCGCGTCGCCAACGTCGTGGGCCCGGCGCAGCGGTTGGTGGTGTTCGGGGGCGGCAGCGGGAGCGAGCCCTGGCTGCGGGCCAAGGTCGAGGCCCTTCCCGTCCCCGTCGTGCGCTCGACGGTGGCGTCGGCCGTGGCCCGGGGCGCCGCCGTCCACGCCGGTGTCGCCGCCGGGTGGTGGCCGTCGGAGGCCGCCGCCCCTAGGCCGCCAGCGTCGGCCCCGTGACCACGTGACGGTCGCTCTCCCGGCCCACGGTCGTGATCCCGCCGTGGCCGGGCAGGACCACCGTGTCCTCGGCCAGGGCGGCCAGCAGCGCCGCTAGCGACGCCTCGGCCTGCACCCGTGAGCCTCCGGGCAGGTCGCACCGCCCGGCGCCGCCGGCGAAGAGGGTGTCGCCGGTGAGGAGCAGCGGCGAGGCGCCGCCCTCGACGAGCAGGCACAGGGAGCCGGGGGTGTGCCCGGGTACGTGGAGGGCCCGCACCGTGGCCCGCCCCACGGTGAGCACGTCGCCGTCCCCGAAGGGCACCAGGGCGGCCGCGGGCGGCGGGCGGACGTCGCCGCACATCCGGGCGAGGACACCCTCAAGCTCGGGATGCAGCACCAGGTCCCGGTCAGCCGGGTGCACGAGGACGGGGACCGCGGCCCCCAGTGCCTCCAGCAGGGCAGCGACCCCCCCGGTGTGGTCGGCGTGGGCGTGGGTGAGGACGACGGCCGCGGGCCGCAGATGGAGCCGGTGGAGGCGCTCGACCAGCGCGCCCGGCGAAGGCGGTACGTCGACGATGACGCACTCGCCCCCCGCCCCGTCCGGAGCCAGCAGCCAGGCGTTGGTCTCCAGGATCCAGAGCGGAAGGGCCTGCACCAACAGCGGCGACGTCCGGCCCCGCGGCACCTTGATCGTCGGTCGCCGGGGCAGGGCGGCCAGCGACGCCACGGCGCGCGCCACCACGCCCGCCAGGTCCTCGTCGTCCACCGAGCCGCGCGGCCGGTCTTCCAGCGACAGCAACAGGTGCCGCAGGTCCCAGGCGTCGAGCGAGATGTCCACAACCCTCCCGACCGGGCGCTTCTTGCCGGTCAAGGCTCACGGTACAGGTGGCCGTGCAACTAGTGCGGGGCGTGCTGGCATCATCGGTTGATGGGTGCCGCCGGCGCTCCGGGGCGAGTCCTGCTCCCCGATCAGGGGGCGGCTCGGGCCCGGAACCGCCGAGGCCGGCGACCGGTCGACCGGCGGGTCGAGCGCCTGCTGGCCGGCATGACCCTGGGCGAGAAGGTCGCCCAGCTCGGCGGCGCCTGGTTCGGCCGGCTGATGGGCGAGAACGACCTCGACGACGACAAGCTGATCGCCGCCCTGGGCGAGGGGATCGGCCACATCACCTGCATCGCCACCGACTCCTTCGCCACTCCGGAACGCACGGCCGCCTTCGCCAACCGCATCCAGCACTTCCTCGTCGAGCGCACCCGGCTGGGCATCCCGGCCCTGCTCCACGAGGAGGCGGTGGCCGGGCTGTGCGCCCGGGGCGCCACCCAGTTCCCCCAGGCCATCGGCCTGGCCAGCACGTGGGATCCGTCGCTGGTCGAGGACGTGGCCCGGTCGATCCGCCGGCACATGCTGGCGGTGGGCGCCCGGGTGGCCCTGGCCCCGGTGGTCGACATCGCCGCCGACCCTCGCTGGGGACGGCTGGAGGAGACCTACGGCGAGGATCCCGAGCTGGCGTCCCGGCTGGCGGTGGCCTACGTGCGCGGCCTGCAGGGCGACGACCTGGCGTCCGGCGTGGCCGCCGCGGCCAAGCACTTCCTGGCCCACGGGGCGCCCGACGGCGGGTTCAACCACGGCGCGCTGAGCATGGGGTCGCGCCGCCTCCACGACGTCATCGCCGCGCCGTTCCGGGCCGCCATCCACGAGGCCGGGCTGGCCGGCGTGATGAGCGCCTACCACGAGGTCGACGGCCTGCCCTGCACCGGATCGGCCGAGATCCTGACCACCCTCCTGCGCAACGAACTGGGCTTCGAGGGAGTGGTCGTCGCCGACTACTGGGCGGTGACCCACCTGGATACGTTCCACCACGTGGCCGCCGGCCCGGCCGACGCCGCCCGCCAGGCGCTGGAGGCGGGGGTCGACGTCGAACTCCCGGCCCTCGACCGGTTCCGCCACCTGCCTGGCCTGGTCGAGGCCGGCGTGGTCGACGAGGCCGTCGTCGACCGGGCGGTGCGGCGGGTGCTGGCCCAGAAGTTCGCCCTCGGCCTGTTCGACCGTCCCCTGGTCGACCCGTCCGTCGCCCCCCTGGCCTTCGACCCACCCGCCGACCGTGCGCTGGCCCGCCGGGCCGCGGCCGAGTCGCTCGTGCTCCTGACCAACGACGGCACGCTGCCCCTCGACCCGGTCGCCGTGCGGCGGGTGGCCGTGCTGGGCCCGGCGGCCGACGACCGGCGGCTGCTGCTGGGCGACTACCACTACCCGGCCCACGTCGAGGGCGTCCTGGGCGCGCCGCTGGACTACGTCGACATGGTGACGCCGGTGGACGGCCTGCGCGCCGCGCTCCCGGACGCGGTCGTGGAGCACGTGGCCGGCGTGCCGTTGGCCGGCGAGGTCGACGTCGAGGAGCTGGAACGGGCGGTGGCCGCGGCCCGCACGGCCGACGTGGCCGTGGTCTGCGTGGGCGGGCTGTCGGGCGTGACCCGGGCGGCGACGTCGGGAGAGCTGCGCGACGTCGCCCATCTGGAGCTGCCGCCCGGCCAGCGCCGGCTGGTGGCCGAGGTGGCCGGCACCGGCACGCCGACCGTGGTG
>JBOGIE010000261.1:0-4389 GCA_050742435.1 Acidimicrobiales bacterium
GAGAGCTGCGGCCCCGACATGGTCCCAGCATCCCATAGCGACTTGGCCGATCGTCCGTCCCCCTGGTCAGGGAAAACCCTGATCCGGTCCCCTAGATGTGGCGACGTCCCCGAGGTCGCGGACGCGGCCGGCCGGTAAGCTGCCCGGCAGGGCGGCCCTCCGGGGGAACCTGCCGCCATCGAGGAGGCATGCTCATGAGAAGGCTCGTAGCGCTCGCCGCCGTGTCGGCACTGTTCCTCGTCGGCTGCGGCGACGACGGTGGTGACGACGTCGACCCCCTGGCCGGCGGTCCCCCGCAGTCCGCCGACGACCACTCCGGCCACACCGACCACGCCGGGAACGTGACGTCGCACTGCGAGCCCTCGGGCACCCAGCTGACGATCAGCGCCCAGGGCACCCGGTTCAACACCGACTGCCTGGCCGCCCCCGCCGACCGCCCCTTCACCATCGTCTTCGACAACAAGGACCAGATCGCCCACAACATCCAGATCCTCGAGAGCCACAGCGCCACGTCGGCCCTCTTCGACGCCGAGATCATCCCGAGCGGGATCCGCACGCTCAATGTCCCGGCCCTCCGGGCCGGCACCTTCGCCTTCCACTGCAAGATCCACCCCGGCCAGATGTCGGGGACGTTCATCGTCGCCTAGCCCACCGGCCCGAACCGGTGACACGTGGTGTCGTATATCGCACCAGCTGGCACCAGTTCGCCGGGCTCGCCTACATGTGGCGGCCGCCCAGGCCGGCGACCGCTTCCAGGGCCCGCTGGGCCAGGCCGCGGTCGGGCCAGGCCTGGGGATCGACCGGCTCGGAGGCGGCCAGGTCGGCCTCGAAGTCCTCGTCCAGGGTGCGGACGATGTCGGGGTCGAACACCACCACGTTGACCTCGTCGTCGAGCATCAGCGACCGGTTGGTGAAGTTGGCCGACCCCACGCTGGCCACCATGCCGTCCACGGTGATGACCTTGGCGTGCAGCATGCTGACCTGGTAGGACCACAGGCGCACGCCGGCCTCCAGCAGCCGGTCGTACTGCGACTGGCTGGCCAGCTGGACGAACCGTTTGTCGACGTGGGGCCCGGGCAGGAGGACGTCTACCTCCACGCCACGGCGGGCGGTGGCGGCCAGCGTGCGGCACGTGGCCTCGTCGGGGACGAAGTAGGCGGTGGTGATCCGGACCCGCTGCTGGGCCAGGCCGAGCAGGGCCCGGACGAGGGTGGCCACGTCGCTCCAGCCGGTCTGGGCCGCGCCCCGGACGACCTGGGCCACGGTGGGCCCCGCGGGCGGCTGGACGGGGAACCGGTCGACGCCCGGGTCGAAGAGCGGGCGCCCGGTCTCGGCCCAGTTCTGCACGAACGCGGCCCGCAGGCCGTCGACCGCCGGCCCCCGGATCCGGAAGTGGGTGTCCCGCCACTCCTCCGGGCCCCGGGCGTCGCCGCGCCACTCGTCGGCGATGCCGATCCCCCCGGTGAAGGCCACGTCCTCGTCGCAGATCAGGACCTTTCGGTGGCTGCGGTGGTTGGCCTCCCAGAAGCGCAGCTTGTTGACCGGCCGGAACCACTCCACCTGGGCCCCCGCAGCCGCCATGCGGTCGACCAGGCCCCGGTCCATGCTGAAGGCCCCGAAGGCGTCGAGGATGACCCGCACCCGCACCCCCGCCGCCGCCCGGACGGCGAGAAGGGCGGCCATCTCCTCCCCCACCGAGCCCTGCCAGTACACAAAGGTGAGGAAGTCGACCGTCGACGTGGCCGACTCGACGGCCTCGAACATGGCGGGGAAGATGCGGTCGCCGTTGCGCAGGACGTCGACCTGGTTGCCCTCGGTGGCGGGCACCCCGAGCAGCCCTTCCAGGGCCCGCCGGTAGCGGACCGGGCCAAAGGGGTCGACAACCATCCCGGGGAAGCTATCTGAGGTAGCGGCCGAACCAGTCGAGGACGTCGGAGTAGGCCTGCCTGGACTGCTCCGACTCCACGTTGTTGTAGAAGGCGTGCCCGACCCCCGCGTAGGTCTTGATCTCGTGGGGGATCCCGGCCCGCTCCAGGTCGGCCTTGGCCGCGTCCCGGGTGGCGTTGACCCGGTTGTCGGTCTCCCCGTAGACGCCGAGGACCGCGGCCTTGGTCCTGAACGTCACGTCCGCCGGCACGGTGCCGTAGAAGGGTGCGGCGGCCAGCAGGCGCGGCTCCTCAATGGTGAGGAAGTCCCATACCACGGCCCCGCCGAAGCAGAAGCCGATCATGCCGACCTTGGCCGACGGGTTGCGCCTGACCAGCTCGTCGATCGTGGCCCGGAGGTCGGGCCGGATCCGGCCCGGACCGGCGTTGTTCAGGGTGGCGCTGATCTCTCCGGACGGGACCCTGGCCGTGCCGCCCTCCTCGGAGAGCAGGTCGACGGCCAGGGCGCTGTACCCGTCCCCCGCCAACCGGCCGGCCACCGCCTTGGTCGTGTCGACCAGGCCCCGGTTCTCGTGGACGACGACCACCGCGCCCCGGGCCGAGGCGGCCGCGGCATAGGCGCCCAGCAAGGTGCCGTTGGGCCCTGGATAGGTGATGTCCACCGGGTTGACCGGCGTCGTCGCCGGCCGGGCCGTCGTCGGAGTGGCGGCCGGTACCGCCGTGGTCGTCGCCTGGGCGGCGCCGGTGGTCTCCTCGTCGCCGTCGTCGCCGCAGGCGGCCAGCAGGGCGGACGCTGCGGTCAACGACACGCCCATCATGCCCAGCCGTCGCAGCGCCTCGCGTCGGGTGAGCTGACCTTTGGCGTGGTCGAGCGCCACCTCAGTGGCGAGGTACTCCTGCAAGTGGTCCATGGGGACGACCCTACGAGCTTGTGATTCCGCGTGGTAGCGAACGCCTGTTCGGCTATCCTGGGACCCGATGACCCAGCTGCGCTGGCGCCTAGCCGACGACGACGGCGGCCAGGGCGCACTCTTCGAGCAGGAGGTCGAGCGCCACATCGGCCGGGGGGAGTTCCGGGGCATGGAGTTCTTCCACGTCAACGCCCGCCGTCTCATCAACGAGGTCCCGGGGGCGTCGCGGGTGCCGTTCCGGTGGACGATCAACGCCTACAGGGGATGCTCCCATGCCTGCGCGTACTGCCTAGTCGGAGAGACGCCCGTGCTCATGGCTGATGGGCGGACGAAGCCGATCGCCGATCTTCGGCCGGGCGACGAGGTGATCGGCACGGAACGCGTGGGCTGGTACCGACGGTACACAGCCACACCGGTCTCGGACCACTGGTCGACGAGACGACGGGCCTACCGCACGGTCCTCGAGGACGGCACGGCACTGGTCTCCAGCGGCGACCACCGGTTCCTCACCGAGCGGGGTTGGAAACACGTCACGGGCGCGGGACAGGGGTTGGACCGGCGCCCACACCTGACGCCTTCCAACACCCTTCTCGGCATTGGTCGCTTCGCCGGCGGCCCGAAGTGCAGCGCCGACTACCAGCGGGGCTACCTGTGCGGCATGGTGCGAGGTGACGCACATGTCGGCCATCACGACGACGACCGAGGGCGTGGCACCGAGGTACGTCACATGTTCCGATTGGCGCTGGCCGACCGTGAGCCGCTGGAGCGAACCCGCGAGTACCTCGCCCTGGCGGGGGTGATGACATCGGAATTCCTCTTCACGCCAGCCAGCAGCACCCGTCGGGCCATGCACGCGATCAGGACGCAGCATCGAGCCGGTGTTGCCGCGGTCGAAGCGTTGATCGCCTGGCCCGTACTCGCCTCCGACGAGTGGACGCGCGGCTTCCTCGCCGGCATCTACGACGCCGAGGGTCACCTCGGGCAGGTAGTCCGCATCAGCAACGGCGATCCGGAGCTCCTCGACCGGATCAGCGAGGCGCTCGGCCAGCTCGGTTTCCGGTCGGTGCGAGAACCGGCCGGAGAGAACGGCGTGTGCAACATCCGGCTGCTCGGCGGACTGCCGGAAACGGTGCGGTTCATCCTCATGGTCGATCCTGCGGTCGGGCGAAAGCGCTCCATCACCGGACGGGCGATGAAGGGCTCGGGTGGGCGTCGGGTGGTGGCGGTGGAACCCCTCGGGCTCGACCTCCCCATGTTCGACATCACAACGGGAACCGGCGATTTCGTGGCCGACGGCGTGATCAGCCACAACTGCTTTGCCCGGCCCACGCATGAGTACCTGGGCATGAACACGGGCGAGGACTTCGACCGCAAGATCGTCGTGAAGGTCAACGCCGTCGAGCGGGTTCGGGCCGAGCTGGCTCCCGGGCGGTGGGCCGGCGACCACATCGCCATGGGCACTAACACCGACCCCTACCAGCGGTGCGAGGGCAAGTACCGGCTGACCCAGGGCATCGTCGGCGAGCTGTCGGCGGCGCAGAACCCGTTCTCCATCCTCACCAAGTCCACCCTGATCCTGCGCGACCTCGACC
>JBOGIE010000262.1:0-4371 GCA_050742435.1 Acidimicrobiales bacterium
TAGGGTCGACGGCGGTGGCGGCCGCCTGGCTTACTGTTTGACATGCCTTTCGGACCCGTCGACCCGCAGCTGGACCTGGTGGCCCTGGAGGGCCGGGTCCTGGCCCGCTGGCGGGAGGACAGGCTGTTCGAGCAGGTGAAGGCCCTGCGCAAGGGGGCCCAGCCGTGGATCTTCTACGAGGGCCCGCCCACGGCCAACGGCAAGCCCGGTCTCCACCACGTCTGGGCCCGGGCGTTCAAGGACCTGTTCCCGCGCTTCCAGACCATGCGGGGCCGCGACGTCCCCCGCAAGGGCGGGTGGGACTGCCACGGCCTTCCGGTGGAGATCGAAGTCGAGAAGGAGCTGGGGCTCACCAACAAGCACCAGATCGAGGCGTTCGGCATCGAGGCCTTCAACGACCGCTGCCGGCAGTCGGTGAAGCGCTACGTGCAGGACTGGGAGGCCCTCACCGAGCGGGCCGGGGTCTGGATCGACACCGAGGACGCCTACTGGACCCTGGAGAACACCTACGTCGAGTCGGTGTGGTGGTTGATCCGCCAGCTCTGGGACAAGGGCCTGCTCTACGAGGGTCATCGCGTCAGCCCCTACTGCCCCCGCTGCGGCACCGCCCTCTCCTCCCACGAGCTGGGCCAGCCGGGGGTCTACCGCGACATCGTCGACCCCGCCGTCTACCTCCGCTTCCCGGTCGTCGGCGGCGAGGCCGACCTCCTGGTGTGGACCACCACGCCGTGGACGCTTATCTCCAACGTCGCCGCCGTCGTCGGCCCCGACATCGAGTACGTGCGGGTGCGGCCGGCGGAAGGCGGGCGGGACCTGGTGATGGCCACGGCCCGCATGGCCGAGGGCGCCACCGTCATCGAGCGCTTTCACGGGCGCGACCTGGTGGGCGTCCACTACAGCCGGCCCTACGACTTCCTCCCGGTCGACGACCGCGCACTACGGGTGGTGGCCGCCGATTGGGTCACCACCGAGGACGGCTCCGGGATCGTCCACATCGCCGGGGCCTTCGGCGCCGACGACATGGACGTGGTCCGGGCCGAAGGCCTGCCGGTGCTGAACCCCGTGGGCCCCGACGGGACGTTCGACGAGCGCATCACGCCCTGGGCCGGCCGGGCGGTGAAGGACACCGACCGGGAGATCGTGGCCGACCTTCTCGAGCGCGACCTGCTGGTCGTGGCCGAGGAGTACCGCCACTCCTACCCGCACTGCTGGCGGTGCGGCACGCCGCTCATCTACTGGGCCAAGACGTCGTGGTTCGTGCGCACGTCGGAGCGCCAGGCCGACCTGCTGCGCGAGAACGAGCGCATCAACTGGCACCCCGAGCACATCAAGGAAGGACGGTTCGGGGACTGGCTGAAGAACAATGTGGACTGGGCGCTGTCGCGCGACCGCTACTGGGGCACGCCCATGCCCATCTGGCGCTGCGGCGCCGGCCACGACACGTGCATCGGGTCGGTCGAAGAGCTGTCGCGACGCTCGGGGCTCGACCTGTCGCGCCTCGACCTGCACCGGCCCGCGGTCGACGAGATCCCCCTGCCCTGCTCGTCGCCCGGGTGCGACGAGACGGCCCGGCGGGTCACCCCCGTGCTCGACGCCTGGTTCGACTCGGGCTCCATGCCGTCGGCCCAGCACCACTACCCGTTCGGCGAGCGGGCCGGCTTCGAGCCGGCTGGATCCCTGGGCGGCTCTCCGCCGCACTTCCCGGCCGACTTCATCTGCGAGGCCATCGACCAGACCCGCGGCTGGTTCTACTCGCTGCTGGCCGTGAACACGCTGGTGTTCGACAGCACGCCCTACCGCAACGTGGTCTGCCTGGCCCACATCGTCGACCAGGACGGCCAGAAGATGTCCAAGTCCAAGGGCAACGTCATCGACCCGTGGGACATCTTCAACGCCTTCGGCGCCGACGCCCTGCGCTGGTACTTCTTCTCGGCCGGGTCGCCCTGGACCAGTCGCCGGGTCTACGAGGAGGGCATCCGGGAGTCGACCCGCAAGACGCTCCTCACCCTGTGGAACGTGTTCTCGTTCTTCGCCACCTACGCCGACCTCGACGGCTGGCAGCCGGGCGACTGGACGACCAACCACGTCATGGACCGGTGGATCCTTTCCCAGCTGCGGGGGACGATCACCACCACCACCGACGCACTGGAAAGCTTCGACGCCCTGGGCGCGGCCACGGCCATCGCCACGTTCGTCGACGACCTGTCGAACTGGTACGTGCGCCGGTCGCGCCCCCGCTTCTGGGGCGGCCCCGGCGAGCACGGCGACGGTGGAGCCCACGCCGTCCTCTACCGCTGCCTGGTCGTCACCTCCCAGCTGCTGGCCCCGCTGTGCCCGTTCCTGGCCGACGAGATGCACCGCGTGCTGACCGGCTCGGCGTCGGTGCACCTCACCGACTGGCCCCGCGCCGTGGCCCCGCCCGACACCGCCCTGGCCGCCGAGATGGAAGCGGCCCGCCGCCTGGTCGGCCTGGGCCGGGGGGCCCGCACCGACGCCGGGGTCCGCACCCGCCAGCCGCTGCGCCGGGCCCTGCTGCTGCACCCGGGCATCGGGCTGTCCGACGAGGTGAAGGCCGAGGTGGCGGCCGAGCTCAACGTGCGGGCCCTGGAGGACGTGGAGACCCTGTCCGACCTCATGACGTGGACGGTCGTGCCCAACTTCCGGGCCCTGGGGCCGCGGCTGGGGCCGCGGGTCAACGACGTCAAGGCCGCCCTGGCCGCGGCCGACGGCTCAGAGGTGCGCCGGGCGCTGGAGACCCAAGGGTGGGTGGAGATCGCCGGGGAGCGGCTCGGGCCCGACGATGTCGAGGTCCGGGCCAGCCGCCACGAGGACTTCGCCCTGGCCCAGGAGGGCGGGTGGGCCGTCGCCCTGGACCTCGAGCTCGACGACGACCTGCGCCTCGAGGGGCTGGCCCGCGAGCTGGTGCGCGACCTCAACGACCTGCGCAAGCAGCGGGGCCTGGCCCTGTCCGACCGCATCGCCCTCACCGTCGAGGCCGGCCCCCGCCTGACCGCCGCCCTCGAGTCCCAGCGCGACTGGGTCATGGCCCAGGTCCTGGCCACCGACCTGGTGCTCGGTGCTGCGCCAGGCTCCGACGCCGCCGAGCTCGACGTGGACGGCGAGAAGGTGCGGGTCGACCTCCGAGTGAGCTGACCCCCGCGCCTACCGCGCTTCGAACCGGTGACACCTCGTGTCGCATGTCGCACGAGACGTCACCGGTTCGGGAGGAGGTCGTTAGGTGCGCTTGGTGGACCGCTTGGCCGGGGCGGCCTTGGTGGCCTTGGTGGTCTTGGTGGCCTTGGTGGCCTTGGTGGCCTTGGCCGCCCGGGCCTTCTTGACCGCGGCCTTCATCGGCGTGTCGGCCGGAGGGGCGGGGGTCGGCGCGGTGGCCTTGCGGGCGCGCGCCGGGCCCTTCCGGGCCGCCGGCGCCGGTTCGGCGGCGGGGGGCGGCATGGGGATGGCCGCCTCGGCGGGGGCCGCCGCCTTGCGGGCCCGGGACTTCTTCACCGGCTCGGCCGCGGGAGGGGGAGGCGGGGCGACGGGCGCCTTCTTCGCCCGGGCGGGCGCCTTCCGGGGCGCAGCTTCGGGGGCCTTGGCCACCGGCGCCTTGCGGGCCGGCGCCTTGCGGGCCGGCCGGGCCGGGGGCATGGCCACGGCGCCGGCGCCCGACTTGGCCGCCAGCCGGTCGATACGGTCGAGGATCGTGCCCCGGGCCCGGCCCTGCTGCTCGCGCCCGCGCACCTGGGCCAGCTGGTCGGCGTCGAGGTGGCTGAGGCGGGGCAGAACCTGGCCCACGGTGAGCGCCTCGTAGTTGGGGATCGGGAAGTCGGTGGCCGGGCTGACGAGCTCGTCGACCTCGTCGTCCTCCACCTCACCGGCGGGCTCGAACTCCTCGACCACGAACTCCTCGACCTGGAGCGCCTCCTCTTCCTCCTCGAGGGCGATGGCGAACTCGTCCTCCTCCTGGAGGGCCTCGGCCTCGACGACGGCAGCGTCGCTCTCGGCGTCGGTGCCGGCCTCGGCCTCCCACTCGTCGTCGGCGACCTGCCAGGCCGGATCCTGCTGGGCGGCGAGGAGCGAGTCGATGCGGCTCATCACCGTGAAGCGGTTCTTGCCCCCCGCCTCGCGCTGGCGCACCGCCTCGAGCTGGTTGCGGTCGAGGGACGGGAGCCGGCCCAGCAGCTCGGTGGCCCGCAGGCGGTCGTAGTCGGCGATGGGGAAGCCGTCCTCGGCCTCGTCACCGCCCACGACCGGGATCTCGGCCGTCTCGCCGGCGGTGGCCGGGTACGTGTCGGCGGCGGCGGCCGGGACGGCCACCGGCTCGGGCTCCGGGGCGGCGTCGGACGGCGCGCCGGCGGCCTCCTGCTGGGC
>JBOGIE010000263.1:0-4348 GCA_050742435.1 Acidimicrobiales bacterium
GAAGACTCGAACCGCCGGGCCAAGATGCGGTTCCTCCGCGACCTGCGCGACCTGGCGGACCTGAGCGACCTGCACCTGGAGCAGGCCGGCCTGGCCGACTTCGCCGCCGCCTGCCCGCCACGGCCACCGAGACACGCCCGGCGCCCGATGGTACGGTCGACCTGAGGGGAAAGAGCGAGGGGCGGGCAATGGACGGGAAGACGGCCAATCCTCTGCTTGGGCGGGCGCTCATCCAGGTGTCCGGCGGCTACGACCCGTTCGAGCACTACGCCCCCAACACCGGACCAACCGACGAGTTCGGCGAGCTGCCCGAGGCACCGGCCACGGTCCGCAACATCGGCTGGACGCTGGGCAACGACTGCCCCTACCGATGTACGCACTGCTACAGCATGAACGCCCGGCAGAAGGGGGCGGACATGACCGTGGCCATGATCGACCGGGTCGTCGACCAGCTGGCCGTCAACGGGGTGGAGACGGTCAACCTCGGCGGCAACGAGCCGCTCTACACCAACGGCGCCAACCCCAGGAACACGCTGCTGCCCTACATCATCGAGCGGCTCACCGACGCCGGGATCGTCGTCGGCCTGACCACCAGCGGGATCACGATCCTCCGCCTGTACCGCGACCATCCGGCGGCCTTCCACCGGCTGAACGACGTCGACGTCTCCTTCGACTCCCCGGACCCCGAGGAACACAACCGCAACCGCGGCGCCAACATCTACCACCAGGCCGTCGAGGCGCTGGAGATCTGCCAGCGCCACGACAAGCCCCACACCGTGATCATGTGCGGGATGAGCTGGAACTTCACCATTCCCAAGCTCGAGGCCCTCGTCGCCCTGGCCAAGCGGTACGGCGCCAACGTACGCATCAACCCGGTGAAGCCGGTCCAGCCCCAGCACATGGAGTCGGCCCTACCGCCGGAGATGTACTACGCCGGGTTCGCCCGGCTGCTGGAGCTGTGCCAGCCCATCGACCTGGGCGAACCGCCCATCGCCGCGGTCACCGACTTCGGGGAGGCCAAGCGCTGCCCGTGCGGCCGCACGTCGTTCCGGATCCACTCCATCACCCCCACCGGGCAGATCCACGTGAGCCCGTGCGTCTACCTGCACGACTACAAGGCCCCGCTCGACCTGCTCGAGCACGACCTGATCGACATCATCCACAGCCCGCAGTTCCGCGTCTTCCGGCAGCGCAACGCCAACCCCGCGCACGTGTCCGGGTGCGAGGGCTGCCCGAAGCTCGCCCAGTGCGGGGGCGGCTGCGCGGGGCGCTCCTACCTCTACGCCTTCCACCAGACCGGCAGCCGGACGTTCCGGGCCCCCGACCCGTACTGCCCGATCCGCGAAGCGCCGAGCCAGTCGTTCCCGCAACAACCGGTCCTCCTCGCCGAGACCCGCCTCGTCCACATGGACTACCTGTGCACTTGGATCGGCCGCCCGGTCTGACCTGGTGATGGTGTCGGCCACGGGCGAGCTGGTCCCGCTCGCCGCGTGTGCCGGCGAGCGTCCCGAGCGCGTCGGGCGCAAGGCCGCGCTCCTCGGCTGGGCCGAGGCCAACGGGCTGACCACGCCGGGCGGGTATGTGCTCCCGGCCGAACGGTTCTGGGTCGCGCTGGACGCGTGCGCCGCCCGGGACCAGGCCGACTACCTCGAACAGTCGGCCCTCCGCCTCGACCCTCGCCACGTGTTCGGCATCGCCACCTCGATCGCCGAGGCCATGAGGTCGTCCGCCGTGGAGGAGCTGGCGGCCGCCGACGCCGATGCTGCGTTCGCCCGGCTCGGCGCGCCACGGGTGGTCTGCCGGTCCTCCTCGGTCATGGAGGACGGGCGGGCGGCGTCGTTCCCGGGCGTCTTCCGTTCCGTCCTGGGCCTGGAGTCGCCGGCATCCCTGGCCCGGGCCATCGCCGACTGCTGGCGCTCCGCCTTCTCGTCCGACGCCGTCCGCTACCTCCTGCGCCTCCGCACCGAGCCGGTCGACTTCTCGCTGGCCCTGGTGGTGCAGCGACACGTCGAGGCGGCCTGGTACGGCATCTATGTCAGCGTCGACCCGGTGACCGGTGCCGCCGGACCGCGTGCCGACCTGAGCAGCTCGGCGCCGGACACGGTGGTCAGGGGCGGCCCGGCGACGGTGCATGCCGACCGCCGGAACGGTCAATGGAACCCGGCGCTGGAGGCGGTGCACCACGCCGCGGCGCGTCTGGCTGCCCATCTGGGGACGGAGGTCGACCTGGAGTTCGCCCTACCCCAGGGAGACGGCCCACCGGTGGTCCTTCAGTGCCGGCCGATCACCCGGGCGCCCAGCCAGGCGGCAGGCGACACGGCCCTCTCCCCCCACCTACGGGGCCGGCCGTGTGCGCCGGGCCGCGCCGCGGGCGCGGGGATCGCGGTGGTCGAACGGCTGACGACGGCGGACTACGGGATCGTCTTCGACTCGACCGGGGTGGTCATGGAGGAGGACGCCTCACCCCTCAGTCACGTGGCCATCCTGTGCCGGGAGCTTGGCGTCCCGTTCGTCTGCGGCGTGGACGGCGCCCGCACCATCCTCGCCGGTCGCCACATCGCCTTGGACGGCGGAACCGGCGTGATCGAGATCCTGCAGGACGGCGACGAGCCGGCACTCGCCGCGCCGCGGCCGGCGAGGATCGAGGCGGTGATGACCTCGGTCGAGCTTCTCGTGCGCCTGCTGGCCGAAGGCCGCCCCAGGCACGACCCCGGGAAGGAGGTGAAGCGAGTCGCCCGGCGCTACGCCCGGGCCCTCGGCGCCGGCTCCGTGCGCCTGGTCCGGCACCCCGTCGATCCCGCCCAGCTGGCCGCGCTGGAGCGCCTGGGCACCGAGCTGTTCGGACCGGAGTTCTCGGCCGGGGCCGTCCTCGACGGGTTCTAGGCGGGCACGGCCCGGCGGCGGCGGCCTACGAGCTTGCGCAGCTCGTCCGCCCACAGGACCGTGCTGGCCATGGCCGTACACAGGAGCCAGTCGGTCAGGCCGAGCCCGGTGGTGTCGAAGGCGTCACTGAGGAACGGGACGTAGACCACGGCGATCTGGAGGAGCAGCGACAGGGCGATGGCGCCCCACAGCAGCGGGTTGGTGAAGAGGTGGTGGAAGGCGCTGGTCCGGTCGGAGCGGGCGTTGAAGCAGTTGAAGAGCTGGGCCAGGACCAGGGTGGTGAAGGCCAGGGTGCGGGCCTCGTCCAGGCTGCCCGATCCCTCGACCAGCCCGCCCGGCAGGTCGATGTCGAGGGTCAGCAGCGTGACGACCGCCATGACGACGCCGACGAACACCACGCCGGCCGTCATCTCGGCGTCGATGACCCGGTCGGTGATCCCGCGGGGCGGCCGGGCCATCACGTCGTCGGGCGGCGGGTCCACCCCCATGGCGAGGGCCGGCGCGGTGTCGGTGAGCAGGTTGATCCAGAGGATCTGGGTGGCGACCAGCGGCACCGCCACTTCGCCGCCCACCTGGTCGAGCCCGATGACGCCGGCGCCGATCACGCCCAGGAGCATGGTGAGCACCTCGCCCGCATTCGAGGAGAGCAGGTAGCGCAGGAACTTCCGGATGTTGGAGAAGATGCCGCGGCCTTCCCGGACCGCGGCGACGATGGTGGCGAAGTTGTCGTCGGCGAGGATCATCTTCGCCGCCTCCTTCGTCACGTCGGTCCCGGTGACCCCCATGGCGATGCCGATGTCGGCGCTCTTCAGCGCCGGGGCGTCGTTCACGCCGTCGCCGGTCATGGCCACGATGTTGCCGTCGGCCTGGAGGGCATCGACGATGCGCAGCTTGTGCTCCGGTGCGACCCGGGCGTACACCGAGGTCTGCCGCACGGTCTGGCGGAAGGTGTCGTCGTCGTCGTGCCGGTCGATCGCTACCCCGGTGAGGGCCGGTGCGCCTTCCTCGACGATGCCGAGCTCGGCGGCGATGCGGGCCGCGGTGCGGGGATGGTCGCCGGTGATCATCACCACCCGGATGCCGGCCCGGTGGGCCTCGGCGATCGCCACCTGGGCCTCCTCCCGGGGCGGGTCGATGATGCCGACGATCCCGACGAAGATCAGGTCCCGCTCCACCGCATCGTCGATGGTCTGGGGCGGTTCGGTCATGGGCCGGTCGGCCACGCCGAGCGTGCGCAGGGCGTCGCCGGCCAGCTCGTCGACCTTGGCGAGGATCTGCCGACGGCGGTCGTCGGTCAGCGGCCGGGACCCGTGCTCGACCTGCTCCCGTGTGCACCGGGCCAGCAGCACGTCGGGCGCCCCCTTGGTGACCACGTCCACCTGGCCGTCGTGGTAGGTGTCCGTCTCGATCGAGCTCATGAGCTTGCGCTCCGACGTGAACGGCACCTCGCCCACCCGCCGGAACC
>JBOGIE010000264.1:0-4347 GCA_050742435.1 Acidimicrobiales bacterium
GGGTGATCCTTTCAGCGGGCTCAGCGGGAGGTCCACCACCACGACGGTGATGTTGTCGGAGCCGCCGGCCTGGTTGGCGAACGCCACCAGGCGGCGGGCCAGGTCGACCGGCTCCAACGGCTCCTCCCCCATGGCCGTCACCAGTTGGGCGGGCTCCAGCGTGTAGTTCCACAGGCCGTCGGACACCAGGAGCAGCCGGCCCGGACCGGGGATGTCGAACGCGACGGTGCGCGGCCGCCATTCGGGATCGGCGTCGGTGGCCATCCAGCGGGTGATGACATGGGCGTTGACGTGGGCGTAGGCCTCGGCCGGGGCGAGGGAGTCTGCGGCAATCTGCATCTCGGCCCACGAGTCGTCGACGGTCAGCTGGGTGGCCGTGCCACCTGCCACCCAGTAGGCCCGGCAGTCACCGAGCGAGGCCAAGTCGACGCAGTCGTCCTTCACGAACGCGGCCAGGAACGTGCACGACGGCGGGCCGAGGTCGGCATGGGGCTCGAACTCCGTGGCCAGCACCGCGGCGCGGGCGGCGTCGTAGGCGGCATCGAGGTCGGGCTGTGTGGCCAGCACTGCGCAGGCGGCGTCGGCCGCGGCCTGCGACGCGGCGTCGGGGTTGACGCTGGTCGACACCCCGTCGCAGACCACCGCTGCGACGAACCCCTCGCCCACGTGCACGGCCATGGCGTCCTCGTTGCGGGCGTGGCGCTTGCCCTTGTCGGACACGCCCGCCGCCCCCTGCAGCACCAGCTCCTGGTGGTCGCGCCGCGCCGGGAGCCGCATGCCGCAGTTGCCGCAGTAGCCGTCGACCGGCTCGCCCTCGTTCCCGCAGGACAGGCAGGTGACGGTGGCAACCGGCGGGGCGGGCGCGGGCGCGGCGTCAGCGGCGGGTGCAGGTGCCGCCTCGGTGAACGGCAGCTCGGTGCCGCACGCCTCGCAGAAGCGGTCGCCCGGGGCGATCGGCTCGCCGCACGTCGGGCATGCCGTCGCGGTGTCGACGGTGCCGGTCGAAGGGGAGTCGGTCACACGAGGGAGAGCGGCCGCACCTGGTTGGCCCGGTCCACCAGCCGCCAGCGTCCGGGGTCGTCGGGACTGAGCTTGGCCAGGGTCCGGTAGGCCCGCTCCAGGCCATGGCGGACGCCCGTCTCGTCGAGGGTCTGCCCCCGGACCTTCACCGCGGGCTGGGGCTTCACCGACCCCGAGGTCAGGCCGGCCAGCGCCGCCTCGAACAGCTCGACGTCGAGCTGGGCGGCCTGGCGCCCGGCGGCCTGCAGCTGTTCCAGCACCTGGCCGGCCTCGGCGAAGCGGGCGGCGCCGACCAGGGCCCGGACCGCGGCCAGCTGGGCCTCGCCGTGGGCCCGGTGGGTGGAGGGGACGCGTGAGAAGGCGGCCAGCGCGCCCGGCACGTCGCCCGCCTTGAGCCGGCAGCGGGCCAGCCCGGTGGCCGCGCCCACGTACGACGGGTCGACGGTGGACACCACGTCGTAGAGGCGGGCGGCGGCCTCGACGTTGCCCGCCCGTTCGTCGGCGATGGCGGCGGCCAGCTTGGGCGCCAGCTCACCGGGGACCTCGAACAGGCACCGGTCGAACGCCTTGACCGCGGCGGCGTGGGTCGACTGGTCGGCCTCTGCGGCCTGCAGGGCCATGACGCCCCGCAGCCACGCCGCCCGCCACTCCCACGGGTCCTCGGTCTCGATCCTGCTGAGCTCGGCCCCGGCTTCGTCCCGCCGCCCCAGGTCGATGTAGGCACGGGCCCGGCGCAGCCGCAGCTCGACCGTGTCGGTCACCTGCCGGAGCGACAGGGCATCGGTGATGCTGCGTAGCACCGCCTCGGGATCGTCGTTCGACAGGTTGGCCACGAAGCCGGCCGCGGGGTCGGCGGGGTCGACGGTGAGGACGGGGAGGCCGTCGTCCTCGGGCGCGCCAGCGAACACCGCGCTGGGCCCCGGCTGGGGCGTCCCCGTGGCCACGGCCACCACCTCCCGCAGCACGCCCACCAGCTGGTCGGACAGCTCCGGCACCGACTGGAAGCGGTCGTCGGGGTGCTGGGCGGTGGCCTTGAGCAGCAGGCGGAAAAAGGACGGGTGGTCGGCCAGGGCCGGGTGCCCGGCCGGGTCGGGCAGGGAGTGCTGGTAGGTCGACTGGTAGCCCTTGAAGTCCATGGTCAGCACGGCGAGTGTGCGCCCGATGGTGTAAATGTCCGACGAGATCGACGGGCCGAGGTCGGCGATCTCGGGGGCCTGGAAGCCGACCGTGCCGTAGACGTCGCCCGAGGGGTCGTCGAGACGCCGCACGCCGCCCAGGTCGATGAGCTTCACCTGGTCGCCGACCTGGATGAGGTTGTCGGGCTTGAAGTCGCAGTAGACCATGCCCCGGCGGTGGAGGTGGGTGAAAGCGGGCAGGATGGCTAGGACGTAGGCGATGGCCTGGCCCACGGGCAGGGGTTCGGGCTCGCCTTTGTTGGCCTCCCGCCGCTGCTTGAGGATCTGCTTGAGCGACGGCCCGCCCACGTACTCCATGACGATGTAGCCGGCCCCGGCGTGGGTGACGAAGTTGTAGATCTCGACGATGTTGGGGTGCTCGATCTCGGCCAGGTACCGCCGCTCGGCCACGGCGACGGCCATGGCCGCCTCGTCGCCCGAGTCGAGGAGGCCCTTGAGCACCGACCAGCGGTCGCTGACCGCCTTGTCCCGGGCCAGGTAGATCCAGCCCAGGCCGCCGTGGGCCAGGCAGCCGACCACCTCGTACTGCCGCCCGACCAGATCGCCGGGCTTCAGCTTGGGGACGAAGTCGAAGGGGTTGCGGCACTTGGGGCAGAACCCCTTGAGCCGGCCGGGCTGGCGGCCCTTGCTCCGCCCGACCGGCGACCCGCAGTTCGAGCAGAACCGCTTCTCCTCGGCCACCTCGGCCTTGGCCATGACGATGGTGGCCGGGTCGACGGGCGGCGCGGGCGGGACCTCGACGAGGCCCGCCCCGATCGTCGATCGCCGGCTGGTGGTGCGGGTCCGCCCGCTGACCGTCCTCCGGGAGCCGCCGGACCGGGTCGAGCCCGTCTCCAGCGTGCGGGGGACGCCGGCCAGCGCGGCCGGGGCGGCGGTGACCACGGGGTTGGCCAGCCCCTTGGCCGGGGCCTTGGCCGCCGGGGCCTGGGCCGGGTCGGGGGCCTTGGTGCCGCAGGTGTCGCAGTAGCCGTCGGCCAGGATGCGGCCGGTGCAGCCCGGCTCGGTGCAGCGCTGCATGGTCATGGGCGTGGGGGTCCGGACGGGGGCAGCTCGATCGCTCGCCCGTACTCCCGGACCAGGGCTTCGGCGCGACGCACGTCGCAACGGTACGCGTACAGCGCCTCCCGGGCCGACCGGTAGGTCTCGGTGAGCGCCGGATCCTCGGCCAGGCCCAGGGCCGCAGCCTTGGCCCGGTAGGCGTCGAGCAGGCCGCGCAGGTCGTTCCGCCGTTCCAGCGGTGCTCGGTTGGCGGCGGCCACAGCGTCGGCCCGGGCGTGGAGGGCGTCCGCCTCCTCGTGCCACTCCTCCAAGCCCTCAGCAGCCGCCGGCCATGCGCCCGCCCGGGCCTGGGCCCGGATCCGGGCGAGCCACGGGCGCAGGGCACGGTCGCCCGTGTCGAGGACGGACGGATCGAGAGGATCGACCAGCCCGCCCGGATCCACGATCCTGGCTTGCGCGGCCTCCCGGGCACCCGTGCCGGCGCCGATGAGCTGGGCCAGCTTCTCCAGCCGGGCCTCGGCCGAGTCCAGGTCGCCGTTGATGCTGGCCCGGGTACGGGCCAGATCGGCCAGCCGCTCCTCCACCCGCTGGACGAGCCGCTCGGCATCGTCGAGCTTGGCGCCGAGGGGGTCGGAGGTGGCCTGGGCGGTGGCGTCGTCGACCACCGTGCGGGCCGCGGCCAGCTCCGGGTCCCCCGGCATGCCCAGGGTGTCGGCGGTGGCGGTGGCGCTCGCCAGCCTGGCCCGCAGGACATCGAGGCGGGGGACGGCGTTGCGCCACGCCGCCCCGAGCTGGGCGACCAGGGACGAGGCCCGCTGGGCATCAGCCTCCAGGGTGCGCAGGAGGGCCGCCGCCCCGGTGGCCGTGCCGTCGGGCAGGGTGACCCCCCGGCCCCGGAGGATGTTCTCCAGCTCCTGGCGGTCGCCGCCGGCCAGGGCGGCGTCGATCCGCTCCCCCGCCTCGCTGAGCACCGGGTAGCGCGTCCACAGCCCGTCGACCAGCCCAGCCGCCTCCTCGGCCACGGTCGCCGACCGCCCCTGCAGCTGGTCGCGGTCCCGCACCAGGGCCAGCTCGGGCGACGAGTCGATCTGGTAGAGCGTCTGGGCCAGGCGGGTGATCCCCTCCCGCACGG
>JBOGIE010000265.1:0-4330 GCA_050742435.1 Acidimicrobiales bacterium
CCGGCAGGACGCCCATGCCCTTCACCTCGGGAGCCTCCTGGGAGCCGTCGTACAGCAGCTGCATGCCCACGCAGATGCCGAGGAACGGCGTGCCCGAGTCGATGGCTGCCCGGGCCGGCTCCTCCAGACCGGTCGCCCGCAGGGCTTCCATGCACCGGCCGAAGTGGCCGACTCCGGGGAGGACCACGCCCGAAGCCCGCTCGACGTCGGCCGGATCGGCGGTGAGCACGGCCTCGGCCCCCACCTTCTCCAACGCCTTCTGGGCCGAGCGCAGGTTGCCGATCCCGTAGTCGAGAACGGCGATCAAAGCACCCCTTTGGTGGACGGGACGCCGGAGCCCTCGACCCGCACCGCGTCGCGCAGGGCCCGGGCCACGGCCTTGAACGAGGCCTCGAGGATGTGGTGGGAGTTCTTGCCCCGCTTCAGGTCGAGGTGCAGCGTCAGCAGCGCCGAGGTGGCGAAGGCCCGCCAGAACTCCTCGGCCAGCTGGGGGTCGAAGGGCGGGTTCCCCAGGGGTTCGGTGCCGGGCTCGACCTCGTAGTGCAGGTACGGGCGCCCGGAGAGGTCCAGGGCCACGTCCACCAGGGCCTCGTCCAGGGGCAGCGACATGGAGGCGAACCGGCGGACGCCGGCCTTGTCGCCCAGGGCCTCCCGCAGGCACTCGCCCAGGGCGATGCCCACGTCCTCGACCGTGTGGTGGGCGTCCACGTGCAGGTCGCCCTCCGCGGTGAGGTCGAGGTCGAACCCGCCGTGGCGCCCGAGCTGCTCGACCATGTGGTCGAAGAAGGGCAGCCCGGTGCTGACCTTGGTCTGGCCGGTGCCGTCCAGGTCGAGGCGGACGTCGATCGACGTCTCCTTGGTGATGCGGGACCGGGTGGCGGTGCGTGCGCTCAGGACAGGACCTCCGTGAGGGCGGCGAGGAAGGCGTCGTCCTCGGCCGGGGTGCCAACCGTGACCCGCAGGCAGCCCTCGAGGCGGGGCCAGGACGAGCAGTCCCGGACCAGGACCGACCGTTCGACCAGCCCCTTCCACACCGTGGGCCCGTCGAGGTCGCGGGGCCGGAACAGGATGAAGTTGGCGCCCGAGGGCCAGGTGTCGACGGGCAGGGCGGTCAGGGCCGCGGCCAGACGGTCACGCTCGGCCACCAGGGCGGACACCCGGGCCTCCATCTCGGCCGTGAACCGCAGGGCCAGGCGGCCGGCGATCTGGGTGGCAGCGTCGAGGTGGTACGGGAGCAGAGCCCGCTCGGCGGCGGAGACGATGTCGGCCGGCGCCACCAGGTAGCCGAGGCGGCAGGCGGCCATGGACCACGTCTTGGAGAAGGTCCGGGTGACCACCAGGGGCCGGTCCTCGGACACCAGGGACAGCGCCGACCAGTCGGCGAACTGGGCGTAGGCCTCGTCGACGACGACCAGGCCGGGCGCCACGGCCAGGGCGGCCTCGACCAGCTCGGGCGGGTCGATGCGGCCGGTGGGGTTGTTGGGCGAGCACAGGAACGTGATGGCCGGCTGGGTTTGGTCGACCAGCCGGTCGATCTCGGCCGGGTCGAGGGTGAAGTCGTCCCGCCGCTCGCCCACGGCGACGCCCGTGCCCGTGATGCGGGGGATGTGGGAGTGCAGGGCGTAGGTCGGCTCGAAGACGGCCACGGTGCGGCCGGGCCCCCCGTAGGCCAGGCACAGGGCCTGGATGACCTCGTTCGACCCGTTGCCGGCCAGGACCTGCTCGGGGCCGACTCCGTGCAGCTCGCCGATGGCCGTGCGCAGGGCCCGGGCGGCGCGGTCCGGGTAGCGCTGGAACGGGACGGTCGCCAGCTCCTCGAGGAACGCCTCCCGCCAGGCCACGGGCGGGGGGAAGGGCGACTCGTTGGTGTTGAGGCGGACGTCGACCCTGACCTGGGGCGAGTGGTACCCCTCCAGCTCGGCCAGGTCGTCGCGGACCCCAATCATGGACCGGTCCTCATGCGGACCGACTCGGCGTGGGCGGCCAGGCCCTCGGCGTCGGCGATGGCGGCCACGCTCCGGGCCACCCCGGACAGGGCGTCTTCGTCGAGGGTGATGGCGTGGATGTGGCGCAGGAAGTCGTCGACCCGCAGGCCGCCGGCGAAGCGGGCCGAGCCGTAGGTCGGGAGCACGTGGCTGGGGCCGGCCAGGTAGTCGCCCACCGACGCCGGCGCCCAGGGCCCGCAGAAGACGGCGCCGGCGTGGCGGACGAGCGGCAGCAGTGAGTGGGGCTGCTCGCACATCAGCTCGAGGTGCTCGGGGGCGATGAGGTTGGCCACCTCCATGGCCTGCTCCCGGTCCTCGACGACCGCGGCGTACCCGCCCCGGGCCAGCGTCGACTCGATGTCGGCCCGGCGGGGCGACTCGGCCACCAGCCGGGCCACCGCCTCGGTGACGGCGTCGGCCACCGCCTCGTCCCAGGTGATCAGCCACGCCAGCCCGTCGGGGCCGTGCTCGGCCTGGACGATGACGTCGATGGCGGCCCAGTCCACCGGGGTCGACCCGTCGGCCACGACGACCACCTCGGACGGCCCGGCGAAGGCGGAGGAGACCCCGACCGCTCCCTCGGCGGCCACCTCCCGCTGGGCCAGGGCCACGTAGACGTTGCCCGGCCCCACGATGATGTCGACCGGGCGGATGCTGTCGGTGCCGTAGGCCATGGCCCCGATCGCCTGCGCCCCGCCGATCCGGTACACCTCGGAGACTCCGGCCAGGGCGGCGGCGGCCAGGGTGGGGGGGTCGACGGTGCCGTCGGCCCGGGGCGGCACGCACAGCACGACCTCGGGCACGCCGGCCACCCGGGCGGGCAGGGCGGTCATGAGCACGGTGGACGGGTAGCCGGCCCGGCCCCCGGGCACGTAGACGCCGGCCCGGTCGACCGGTCGGCGCAGCTCCTGGATGGCCACGCCGTCCCGGACGTAGGGCGGCGAGTCGTGGAGCTGGGTGCGGTGGTAGGCGGTGATGGCCCCGTGGGCCGCCTCCAGGGCGATGCGCAGGGCGGGCGGGGTGGCGGCCAGGGCGGCGAACAGCTCGTCGCCGGGCACCCGCAGCTCGTCCAGATCCGCCTTGTCGAAGCGTTTCGTGTACTCCCGTACCGCGTCGTCGCCCCGCTTGCGGACCTCGGCCAGGATCTCCCGGACGGCGGCGATCGGCGGCGGTCCGGCGGGTGCGGGGCGGGGCAGGCGGGAGCGGAGGTCGCCGCCCGCACCTCGTAGGTCGAGGCGGCTGAGCATGACGTCGATGGTACCGGGGCCGCCCCCACGGCCCGGCTGGGATAAACCGGAGGGGTGCCGCCTCCCGCGCCCGCCGCCGCCGTACCCGGCCCCGAACTGTCCTCCATGGCCACCGCCCTGGAGGAACTGAGCCGCCGGGTCACCGCCATCGCCGAGGGCCTGGCCAACACCCAGGCCGACTGGGTGGCCCAGGATCTGTTCGCCGTCGAGCGGTCCCTGGGCGCCGCCTCCCGCCGCCTGACCGCCCTCAACGAGCGGCTGCGGAAGGGCACTGGCAACGAGTGAGCAGGAGTGGTCGTAGAGCGACCTCTCCTGCTCACTCGGCGGTGTCGGCCACGGCAGAACGGCCGATGGCGCCCCGTAGGGCGCCATCGGGGGGCGGTCCGGGCGGCGGAACCCGGTGAACCGCCTTAGGGATCCAGGTGGCGGGAACCTGATCCCTCGGACAGTAGAACGTACTACCTCGCTGACTTTGTTCCCAGCCGTATGGGCATTTCAATCACCCCGATCTTCGGGCAGAGGTGGGCCAGCGCGCAGCGGTCACAGCGGGGACGCCGGGCCTGGCAGATGCGCCGGCCGTGCAGGATCAGGCGCAGGCTGAAGGCTCCCCGCTCCCGGGCGGGGACGATGGCGTTCAAATCGGCTTCCACCTTGACCGGATCGGTCTCGGTGGTCAGCCCCAGACGGCGTGACAACCGGCCGACGTGGGTGTCGACCGGCAGTCCTGGCAGGCCGAACCCCACGCTGCGGACCACGTTCGCCGTCTTGCGACCCACGCCCGGGATGGTGACCAGGTCCTCCATGGCGGTAGGCACCTCCCCGCCATGACGCTCCTCCAGGGCGGCGGCCATCCCGATCAGGCTGCGGGTCTTGGCCCGGAAGAAGCCGGTCGGGTGGATGAGGCCCTCGACCTCCTCGGGGTCGGCGGCGGCCAGGTCGGCGGGCGTGGGGTACCGGGCGAACAGGGTGGGGGTCACCGAGTTCACCATCTCGTCGGTGGTCTGGGCCGAGAGGATGGTGGCGGCCAGCAGTTCGTAGGGGTTGTCGTGGATCAGGGCGCACAGCTCCTTGGCGTCGCCGGGGTATTCGACGGCCAGG
>JBOGIE010000266.1:0-4308 GCA_050742435.1 Acidimicrobiales bacterium
TGAGGACCAGGGCGATCGGCGCCACCCGCAGGCCGGCCTCCAGCGCGCTGTAGCCCAGCACGAACTGCAGGTACTGGGTCTGGACGAACGCCGAGCCGAACAGGGCGAAGAACACCATGGTCACGCCGGTGCTCGCCGCCGTGAACCGGGGGTTGGCGAAGAAGCGGACGTCGAGCATGGGGTGGTCGGTGTGCCGCTCCCAGGCCACGAACGCCCCCAGCACCACCGCGGCCAGGGCGAAGGCGGCGAGCGTGGTCGGGTCACTCCACCCGTGCACCGGCGCCTCGATGATGGCCCACACCAGGGCGACCAGCCCGACGATCGACAGCACCGCGCCCAGGGGGTCGAGCCCCCGGGGTGCGGGGTCGCGGGACTCGGGCACGAACAGCCGCCCGCCGAGCAGGGCCAGGGCGACGATCGGGATGTTGACCATGAACACCGACCCCCACCAGAAGTGCTCGAGCAGCCAGCCGCCGCTCAGGGGGCCGATGGCGATGCCCATGGCCGAGAAGCCCGCCCACACGGCGATGGCCCGGGCCCGCTCGGCCGGCACGGTGAAGACGTTGCTGATGATCGACAGGGTGGCCGGCATGATCAGCGCCCCACCGACGCCCATGACGGCCCGGGTGAGGATGAGCTGGTCGGCCGACCCGGCCACCGCCGACGCCACCGAGCCCAGGCCGAAGATCACCAGGCCCCCGGCCAGCGCCCGCCGCCGCCCGAACCGGTCGCCCAGGCTGCCGGCGGTGAGCAGGAGGCCGGCGAAGACCAGGGTGTAGGAGTCGACGATCCACTGCAGCTGCGACGTGGTGGCGTCGAGGTCGCGCACCAGCGTGGGCAGGGCCACGTTGAGGATGGTGTTGTCCACGCCGATGACCATGAGGCTGAGGCACATGACCGCCAGCGTCCACCAGCGGCGGCCGTGGATGGCTGCTGCGTCCAAGAGAGCACTCCCGAGTTCCGAAACGATCCCGTCTCGTTTCGAGACCACCGTACTTGAACCGGTGACACCTGGTGTTTTATTTCGCACCAGCGGTCACCGGTTCGCCGGTGGTCGGCTCAGAGCTTGGTCAGCGCTTTTCTCATGTTACGGACGGCCTGGCCGATGCGCTGCTCGTTTTCGATGAGGGCGAAGCGCACGAAGCCGTCGCCGGTGGGGCCGAACCCGATACCCGGGGCGGTCGCCACCTTGGCCTCCTCGACCAGGAACGACGAGAAGGCCAACGACCCCATCTCCCGGTAGGGCTCGGGGATGGGCGCCCAGGCGAACATCGTCGCCTTGGGCCGCTCGATGGGCCACCCGATCCGCTCGAGGCCGTCGCACAGTGCGTCCCGCCGGCCCCAGTAGATCTCGTTGACCTCCTTGGGATAGTCGGACGCCTCGTTCATGGCCACGATGGCCGCGATCTGGATGGGCTGGAAGGTGCCGTAGTCGAGGTACGACTTGAGCTTGCCGAGGGCGGCCACGATCTCCGGGTTGCCCACGCAGAACGCCACCCGCCACCCGGCCATGGAGAACGACTTGGTGAGGGTGTACAGCTCGACGGCCACCTCCTTGGCCCCGGGCACCTGGAGGATCGAGGGGGGCTGGTAGCCGTCGAAGGCGGTGTCGGAGTAGGCGAAGTCGTGGACGAGGATCACGTTGCGCTCGTGGGCGAACGACACCAGCCGTTCGAGCCAGGCCAGGTCCACGCAGGTGGTGGTGGGGTTGTGGGGGAACGAGAGCACGATCACCCGGGGGCGGGGCCAGGCGTTCTCCCAGTCCTCGATGAGGTTGGCGAAGAAGTCCTCGTCGGGGCCCAGGGGGATGCGGCGGACGTCGGCCCCGGCGAACAGCGGCCCGTAGATGTGGATGGGGTACGAGGGCGTGGGGACCATGGCGGTGTCGCCCGGCCCCAGCAGCACCCACATCAGGTGGGTCAGGCCCTCCTTGGCCCCGATGACGTTGATGACCTCGGTGTCGGGGTCGAGCTGGACCCCGAAGCGTCGGTCGTAGAGGGCGGCGGCCGCGGCCCGCAGCTTGGGAATGCCCCGGCTGGCCGAGTACCGGTGGTTGCGGGGGTTGCGGGCCGCCTCGGCCAGCTTCTCCACGGCCACGTCGGGCGACGGGATGTCGGGGTTCCCGAAGCCCAGGTCGATGACGTCCTCGCCGGCACGCCGTGCTGCCGTCTTCAGCCCGTCGATGATGGTGAAGACGTACGGCGGCAGGGCGTTGATCCGGCGGAACTCCATGACGACCGAGGCTACCGGTAGGCGGACGCCACCTCAGCCAGGATTTCCACCGCTCCGGGGTCGGTGCCCACGTCGAGGGGGGCACACACCGCCCACACCGCCCCCGCGGCCACCAGGCCGCCCAGGTGGCGGTGGAGGTCGTCGACCGTGCCGGCCACCAGCCCGGGGCGGGAGCCGTGGGTGCGCAGCTTGGCCGCCGCCTCCTCGGGGGTGCGCCCGATCAGGACCTGCCCGCCCCAGGTGAGGGCCGGTCCCGGGGCCACGCCGGCCGCGTCACGGGCGAAGGCCTCGGCGTCGGTGCCCCAGCCGTTCCACCCGTCGGCTCCGGCCTCGGCAGCCGCCCGCCGTACCGCGGCCGACCGCCCGCCCACCCATGTGGTGACACCGGCGTCGCGCAGGGCCCGGCAGCAGCGGACCACGGCGGCCAGGCGCTCGCCCGCCGGCGCGAACGCCACCCCGTAGGCCTCGTTCTCGTCCCGGTTCAGCGAGTCGCCCGTGCCCAGGGCAGCGATGAAGCGACCACCGGCCATCCGGTGCAGGGAAGCCAGGGTGTTGACCAGCACGGCGTCGGGCAGCAGGCCGACCCGGGCGACGAGCGGCCCCAGCACGACCCGCTCGGTCTCGGCGGCCAGGGCACCGAGCAGGGTGAGGCAGTGCAGGGCCGGCCGCATCCGCTGGCCCAGCGGCCACAGGTGGTCGAACACGAACACCCCGTCGATTCCGGCCGCCTCCGCCCGCCGCGCCACGTCGACGGCGGCCTCGGCGTCGTGGCGGAACTGCGGCAGCGTGATGCCGATCCTCACCAGCAGGGGCCACAGCCGGCGACCGCCAGCGAGGCCACCACGCCGGCCACCACGGGAAGAAGCCGGCGGGGCACCGGAGGATGGTACGCCGACCGCCCAGCAGAGAAGAGCCGCCGGCCCCCGGGGGCTGGGGAGCCCGGGGACCAGCGGCACTCTCAAACCTACAACGCTCGGGGTGGGCCGATCTCGCGAAGATCGTCGAAGAGATGGGCGGCGCCGATGGCGCCGGCGTGCTCGCCGAGGCGGGCGGGGACGATGTCGACCGCCGGCCGGTGCTGGCTGCCGGTCAGCAGGCTGGCGAACGCGGTGCGCACCGGGCCCAGCAGGAGCTCCCCGGCCTCCACCAACCCGCCTCCGAGCACGAACGCCTGGGGGTCGAAGGCGTTGGCCAGGTTGGCCAGGCCCAGCGCCACCCACCAGCCGAAGGCGGCCAGGACGGTGCGGGCCTGGGCGTCCCCCGCCGCCGCCGCGGCGGTGACGTGCTCGCCCTGGACCCCGGCCGGGTCGCCGCCGGCCAGGGCCAGCACCGCGGCCGCCTGCCCCGCGGCCGCCGCCTCCTGGCCGAGCCGGCCCAGCCCGCTCCCCGAGGCGAAGCGCTCCCAGCACCCTCGCTGCCCGCACGGGCAGTCCGGCCCTTCGGGGTCGATCACCATGTGCCCCACCTCGCCGGCGAAACCGTGGGCGCCCCGCAGCAGGGTGCCGCCGGCCACGATCCCTCCCCCGATCCCCGTGCCCAGGGTCACCAGGATCACGTCGTCGTAGCCCTGGGCCGCACCGGCCTGGCGCTCGCCCCACGCCGCACAGGTGGCGTCGTTGTCGACCCGCACGGGAAGGTCCAGCCGGGCCTCCAGCTCGGCCTTCACCGGCAGGTCGGCCACGCCCGGCAGGTTGGGGGCGAAGCGCAGCACGCCTTCCCGGTCGACCAGGCCGGGCACGCCCACGCCCACGCCCACCACGTCGCCCCGGCCCTGCACCGAAGCCGCCGCCGCGGCCACGGCGTCCAGCACCGCGGCCTCCCCCTCCGGCGTGGCGATGCGGTGCTCCTCGACCAGCCGGCCGTCCTCCAGCGCCACGGCCAGGCACTTGGTGCCCCCAAGGTCGATGCCGACGGTGCGGATGGCAGCCCGCCCGCTCAGTAGCGCAAGAGGGCGCCGATGCGGCCCAGCACGTCGAGGTCGGCGTTCCCCCGGCAGACGACGACCCGGCACGCCTGGGCCAGCGCCTCCTCGACCGCCTCCTCCACCACGTCGGTCGCCTTTTCCATGTCGGTGGC
>JBOGIE010000267.1:0-4287 GCA_050742435.1 Acidimicrobiales bacterium
CGTCCTCCCAGCCAGCCGGCCGGGTCAGCCACAGCCACCCCGCCCGGCCGACCTCGTCTTCGGTGACGGCCTCGGCCACCCGGGCCCGGAACTCGTCGTCGCCGTCGACGGCCCGGCGGGCGGCGGCGACGGCCGCGCCCCGCAGCTTGGCGAACTGGAGGAACGGGCGCAGGGCCACCGGAGCGGGCAGGACGGGCGTGTCCTCCTCGCCGGCCCGGGCCACGGCGACCGCGGCCTCAAGCGCCGGGCGCAGGATCCTGTCGAGCGCCGCCGACGTCAGGTGTCGGATTCCTGCGGGGCGGCGGCCGCGGCCAGGACCTCGACCGACCGGCCCGAACCGCACCAGCGGCAGGTCACGTCTTCCACCCGCTCGTCCAGGAGCTCCTCGTCCTCGACGGCCAGATCGCCCCCCAGCGAGTAGTGGTGAAAGGCGCGGGTCCGGCGGGTGACGGTGACGTCGAACCGCGTGAGGTTGCCGCAGGCGGCGCAGCGATAGCGGGCGGTCGGCACGGGGAGCCACTGTACCGCCGCGCCCACCGGGTTGCGGTCCTTGCCTGTCGAACGTGTGTTCGTCTAGCGTTCGCCTCAGTGCAGCGCAGCTTCGACGATCTCGGCGTCCCGCTCCACCAGGTGACCTTCTGTGTCCTGGACCTGGAGACCACCGGCGCCGCCCCGCCCGACGCCGCCATCACCGAGGTGGGGGCGGTGAAGCTGCGCGGCGGTGAGTGCCTGGGCACGTTCCAGACCCTGGTCAACCCCGGGGTCGGCATCCCGCCGGAGATCACCGTGCTCACCGGCATCACCGAGGCCATGGTGTTCCCCGCCCCGAGGATCGAGACCGTCCTGCCCAGCTTTCTCGAGTTCGTGGGCCCGGCGGTGATCGTGGGCCACAACGTGCGGTTCGACCTGCGCTTCCTCCAGGCCGCGCTGGCCGGCGCCGGCTTCCCGCCCCTGAGCAACCGCTGGGTCGACACGTGCGCCCTGGCTCGCAGGCTGGTGCGGGAGGAGGTGCCCAACTGCCAGCTGGGGACGTTGGCCGAGCGGATGCGCCTGGCCCACCGGCCCACCCACCGGGCCCTGTCCGATGCCCTGGCCACCGGCGACCTCCTCCACGCCCTGCTGGAGCGGGCCGGCAGCCTGGGCGTCCTGGGGCTCGACGACCTGTTCGAGCTCCCCACCGTCCGGGCCCATCCCCAGGTGGGGAAGTTGCGGCTCACCGCCCGCCTGCCCCGGCGGCCGGGGGTCTACCTGTTCCGGGGCCGGGGCGGCCGGGTGCTCTACGTGGGCAAGGCCACCAACCTGCGGGCCCGGGTGCGGTCCTACTTCTCCGGCGACGAGCGGCGGAAGGTCTCCCAGCTGCTGCGGGAGACCGAGGCCATCGACCACGTGGTCTGCCCCGGCGCCCTCGAAGCCGCGGTCCTCGAGGTGCGGCTCATCCATCGCCACCAGCCGCCGTTCAACCGCCGTTCGAAGCTGTGGAGCCGCTACGCCTACCTCAAGGTCACACTCGACGAGCCCTTTCCCCGCCTGTCCGTCGTCCGGGCCGCCCGGGGGGGCGACGGTTGCCTCTACCTGGGCCCCCTCGGCTCCACCCGGGCCACCCGCCTCGTGGCCGACGCCATCGAGTCGGCCCTGCCTCTCCGCCGGTGCACGGCCCGGGTGCCCAAGACTCCCGTCCCCGGCCCGTGCGCCCCGGCGCAACTGGGAGTCGCCACCTGCCCGTGCGCGGGCACCGTCTCCGAAGACGGCTACGCCCGCATCGTCGACCGCCTCGTGCAGGGCCTCACCGGCGACCCCGCGATCCTCCTCGATCCGCTCGCCGCCCGCATGGCCGTCCTGGCCTCGGCCGAGCGCTACGAAGAGGCGGCCGACGTCCGCGACCGCGCTGCCGCCCTGGCCCGGGCCCTCACCCGCCAGCGCCAGCTCGACGCCCTCCGCCGCGCCGGTCGCATGGAGCTGGAGGCGCCCGGTCCCCGCCGCCTGGTGCTGGCCGGCGGCCGGCTGGTCGGCGAGGACGGGGGCCAGCTGAGCCTGCTCGGTGGCCACGATGTTGGCGACGCCGATCCCGGCGGCCCGCTCCCCCGCCACCTGGTCGACGAGCTTTCCTGCGTGGCGTCGTGGCTCGACGCCGAAGCCAGATCGGTCCGGCTCGTCCACTGCGAGGCGCCCTGGAGCGTCCCCGTCGCCCGCCTCCCCCACTTCGAACCGGTCAAGGTCCGGACGACAACCTCTTGACGTCGCGGTCCCGACGCCGACGGGAGGGCCAACGAGTTCTGGGGCGTGGCCGACGACCAGGCCAACATCAACCGTTCTGGACCTAGGGAGCCGTTAGGAGGCGGCGGCCTCCGTCGACACCGTCACCAGGCGGTCGAGCACGGCCGCGGCCCGGCCCTCGTCGACCGACGCGGCCGCCGCCGCCAGCCCCTCGGCCAGGTCGTCGGCCAGCCCTGACGCCACCAGGCCGGCCGCGGCGTTGAGGAGGACGAAATCCCGCTTGGGCCCGGGGTCGCCGTCGAGGACCCGGCGGGCCAGGTCGGCGTTCGTGGGCGGGTCCCCACCCTGGATGTCCTCCAGGGTCGCCGGCTTCAGGCCGAGCTCCACGGGGTCGACGTCGTAGGTGCGCACCTCGCCCTCGCGGAACTCGACGACCGTGGAGGTGGTGATGGTCGACAGCTCGTCCAGGCCGTCGTGGCCGTACACGACGAGGGCCCGCTCCGCCCCCTGGGCCACGAGGACGCCGATCAGCTTCTCGGCCATGGCCGGGTCGCTCACGCCCAGGACCTGGCGGCGGACCCTGGCCGGGTTGGCGACCGGCCCCAGGAAGTTGAAGACGGTGGGCACCCCCAGCTCCCGGCGGGTGGGGCCCACGTGCCGGAAGGCCGGGTGGTAGCGGGGGGCGAAGCAGAAGCCCATGCCGGCCCGGTCGACGCACCCGGCCACCTCGACCGGGCTCAGGTCGATGGCCACGCCCAGGGCCTCGAGCAGGTCGGCCGAGCCGCACTGGGAGGACTGGGAGCGGTTCCCGTGCTTGCACACCTTGGCGCCGGCCCCGGCCACGACCAGGGCGGCGACGGTGGAGGCGTTGATCGTGCACGCCCGGTCCCCGCCCGTGCCGCAGGTGTCCACCGCGTCGGTGCCCCCGGCCAGCTCCACCCGCTCGCCGAAGGCCCGCATGACGTCGAGAAGGGCGCCCAGTTCCTCGACCGTCTCACCCTTCATCCGCAGGCCGACCGCGAAGGCGGCGATCTGGGCCGGCGACGCCGCCCCCTCCAGGATCTCGGTCACGGCGGCGGCGACCTGGTCGGCAGCCAGGTCGCGGCCCGCGGTCAGCGGCCCGAGAATGGCGGGCCAGCCTCCGAGTTCGGTGAGGTTCACTGCAAGGGAACGGTAGCGGTCGGGAAGGCCGCTACGCCCGGGAAAGCCGCTACGCCCGGGAAAGCCGGGGCGGGACGATCAGGCCGCGGCGGTCTTGCGGCGTTGACGGAGGATCCGGCGCCGCTCCTTCTCGGTGGCTCCGCCCCAGATCCCCTCCGACTCGCGGTTGGCGAGCGCGAACTCCAGGCACTGCTGCTGTACCACGCACGTGTTGCAGACTTCCTTGGCCCGATCGACGCCCTCGTCCTCCGTGGCGGAGTAGAAGATCTCGGGGTCCAGCCCGCGGCACGCGCCTCGAAGACGCCAGGACAGATCCATAACGGGGTATCACCTTCCTCTCTCGGCTCGGTTCCAAACCTCACCCGTCGAGCCGGGCAGAAGCGACCAGGAGAATTATCCAACTGAAACGTTGCCGAAGTCCACTCCATTCGGCACCCGGTCCAGAGGCCCTGGCCCCCTAGGATGCGCCGGTGACCACGAAGGACCGCCAAGGGTGACCGGCTGACGTTCGACCGCGCCGCCGCCCTGGAACGCCTGGCCGGCGAGCGGTTCGACGTGCTCGTCGTCGGCGGCGGGATCACCGGCGCGGGCGTGGCCCTCGACGCCGCATCCCGGGGCTGGCGCACCGCCCTGGTGGAGCGGGCCGACTTTGGCTCGGGCACGTCGTCGCAGTCGTCCAAGCTGGTCCATGGAGGACTGCGCTACCTGAGCCAGGGCGACTACGGGTTGGTCGCCCAGGCCCTGGCCGAGCGCCAGCGGCTCCTGCGCAACGCCTCCCACCTGGTGCGACCCCTCCCCTTCCTCGTGCCGTCCTACGGCAGCCGGGCCCGCATGCGGGCCGTGGGCACGGCACTGTGGATGTACGACCTGGCCGGCGGAGCCCGGATCGGCCGGCTCCACCGCCGCCTGTCG
>JBOGIE010000268.1:0-4273 GCA_050742435.1 Acidimicrobiales bacterium
GCCCGGTCGCACCACCAACCCAGCTCTTCGGCGTCGCCCAGCGCCTTCTCCCACCCGAACAGCACCAGCGCGCCGAGCAGGCACAACCCGAGCTGGCGCTCCCACCACCCGGCCGTCTCCACCCCGTGGCGCTCGAGCGCCCGGCGGAACAGCCCGATGGCGTGCTCCTTGGAGTGGGGCAGGCGAGCCCGGTTGAGGGCCAGGTACCAGGCCAGGTCGTGGCAGGCCGGGCCCTCGCCGGGGGCGGCCCAGTCGAGCAGGATCGTGCGCCCGTCGGGACGGCTGCCGAGGTTCCCGAGCTTCCAGTCGCCGTGGAGGAACGTGGTGGGGGTCCCGGCCAGCGCGTCGACGAGCGGGCCGACGTCGTGGCGGAGGTCGTCGACCATACGGGCCACGTCACCTCGGGCCCGGCGGGCGAACCGCTCCCATCCTTCGACGGCGACGCGGGGCACGGGCTCGGGGAACCCGCGGGCGGCTTCGACGTCGAGCATGCCGGGGCCGAACCACTGCCACCGGGTGACGGGAGGGGTCAGGCCGATCGTGTCCCGGAAGCCCCAGAAGCGGGCGGACAGCTGAGCCATGTGGTCGAGGAACCGCTCGGCCTGCTCGGCCGGCAAGAGCCCGTCCCCGGGCGGCACCAGCCGTTGGGAGACGTCGTGCATGAGCAACGCCGCGCCCCACCCGTTGCGGCCCAGACCGGTCGCCGCTCCCACGATGGCGTGGTCGATGCCGGGGGGCAGGACGTCGAGGAGACCCGCCCTCCAGACGAGAAGGGGGCGGCAGCCCAGGTCGCCCGAGCTGCGCATGATCCAGTCGTCGTCCACGTGAAGGTGCTTCAGGACCAGGCGCTCCCCGGAAATCGTCACCCGCTCGAAGCGCGCCCCCGACTTACTGTCGGGGGTGTGGAAGGGCTCCCGGCTGTCGGCGCCGGCCAGCAGCTCGTCCAGCGACGTGGCCACCGGCCGAGGTGTCAGCGCCCGCTCGACGGGGGTCACGGCGACCATGTCACCCAGCTTGCTGGGCGGCGGCCATCTCCGCCAGCAGTCCTGCCGGCCACCGACCGCCGCACCACACCTGGTCCTGGACGATCCGCCCGGTGGCGGGATCGAGGGTGAGCAGGTGCACGTGGCGCGCCGCATGGGGGACGGTCTCCTCCCAGGCCAGCGTGTAGGCGACAACCTCGCCGTCCGCGGTGGGCAGGCGGCGGAGCTCCTCCAACGTCGCGGGGTGGGTGAACCAGGTCGCGTACTGCTTGCCGATCGCCGCCGCCCCCCGCACCTGGAACCGCCAGTCGGGCACGACGGCGTCGAGGAGGGCGTCGGCGGCGTAGAGCCTCTCGAGCGCGGCGCCCTGGCCGGCCGCCACGGTCTCGAGGAAGGCGTCGACGGTTGTGAGGGTCCCGGTCGTCATGGGACCAGCCTGCGCCCACCGCCTTGCAGTCCGTTTGCAGTCCAGGGCGAGCGGGACTGCAGCCCGGCTGCAACCCGGCACCGTCACCGTGTCTTCGACAACACCCACAGGAGGACACATGCCCATCGACCAGAAGAAGCTCGACGAGTTCATCGGCCGCTTCGCCGGCGACTTCGCCGCCGCCATGCACGCGGCCACCGTGGTGGTCGGCGACAAGCTCGGGCTCTACCGGGCGCTGGCCACCACCGGTCCGGCCACACCGGCCGAGGTCGCCCGGCAGGCCGGCTGCGACGAGCGCTACGTACAGGAGTGGCTCTCGGCCCAGTACGCCTCGGGCTACTGCGACTACGACCCGACCAGCGGGCGGTTCTGGCTCACCGAGGAGCAGGCCGCCTGCCTCGCCGACCCCGCCTCACCGGCGCTGCTCGTGGGCGCCATGACCATCGCCGGCTCGCTCATGAAGGACGAGGACGTCCTCCGTGAGGCCTTCCGGACCGGCCGCGGCGTCGGTTGGCACGAGCACCACCACGACCTCTTCGACGGGACCGAGCGGCTGTTCAAGCCGGGCTACGTCGCCAACCTCGTCTCCTCGTGGATCCCCGCGCTCGACGGGGTGGATGCCAAGCTGCGGGCCGGCGCCAAGGTCGCCGACGTGGGGTGCGGGTACGGCGCGTCGACCCTGCTCCTGGGCGACACCTACCCGGCCTCGGAGGTCGTCGGGTTCGACTACCACGACGGATCGATCGAGGCGGCCCGCAAGCGGGCGGCCGACGCCGGCCTGGCCGATCGGGTCACGTTCGACGTGGCGTCCGCGTCCGACTTCCCGGGCGACGGCTACGACCTGGTCTGTATCTTCGACGCCCTCCACGACATGGGGGACCCGGTCGGAGCGGCCCGCCACATCCGCCGGTCGCTCGCCCCGGACGGCACCCTGCTCTTCGTGGAACCCCAGGCGGGCGAGCGCCTCGAGGACAACGTCAACCCCGTCGGCCGGATCTTCTACTCGGCGTCCACCTTCATCTGCACGCCCTCGGCCAAGGCGCAGGACGGCGGTGTCGCCCTGGGCGCCCAGGTGCCGGACTCGACCTGGCGCCAGCTGCTCGAGCAGGCAGGCTTCACCCGCTTCCGCCGGGCCACCGAAACGCCGTTCAACCGGGTGTTCGAAGCCAGGCCTTGACCACGCCACGGGCCTGACCGCCCGTGTCCCCTCAGCGGGCCGCTCGGGCCCTGGCTCCCCGCTCAGAGGGCCGCTCGGGCCCTGGCTCCCCGCTCAGGGGGCCGCTCGGGCCCTGGCCGCGGCGTGCTCGACCAGCTGGCGGAACAGGCCCTGCTGCTCGGGCCAGTCCTCGAGGAGCTCGGGGTGCCACTGGACGGCCACCATGTGGGGGCTGCCGGGGACCTCGATGGCCTCCACGGTGTCGTCCTCGGCCCAGGCCACGGCCCGGGTGCCGGGGGCGGCCTGGTCGACGGCCTGGTGGTGGATGGAGTTGACCTCCACCTCGGTGGCGCCCAGGGCCTCGGCCAGGTGGCTGTCGGGCTCGATCTTGACCCGGTGGACGCCCTCCCGCCAGCGGTCGGGATGGTCGTGGGCCTGGCCGGTGGCGTGGGGGACGTGCTGGATGAGCGAGCCGCCCATGGCCACGTTGAGCACCTGCATGCCCCGGCAGGTGGCCAGCAGGGGCATGTCGGCGGCAATGGCGGCCTCGATCAGGCGGATCTCGAAGGCGTCGCGGAGGGGGTCGACGCTGTGGGTCTCGGCGATGGGGCGGGCGCCGTAGCGGGAGGGCTGGACGTCGCCCCCGCCGGTCAGGAGGATGCCGTTCACCGCGGGGAGAAGGTCGTCGACGGCGTCGGGGTCGAGGACGGGGAGGATCACGGGGATGCCGCCGGCCCGCTCCACGCCCTCGACGTAGAACCGGCTGGACGTGTGCAGCAACGCCGGCCCGGTGGCCGTCTCGACGACACGGGGATGAGCGGAGATCCCGATGACCGGCTTCATCGGGCCAATCTAGGACGACCGGAAAAGTTCGGCGAGGTAGTTCCCGAGGGCGTCGAGGCTCTCCGCCGAGCCGTCGCCGACGAACACGGCCGGCCGGCCGGCGCCCGCCGACTCGATCGTGCCGGCCAGCCGGCCCGCCGCCTCCCCGTCCGGCCCGACCAGCACCACCGTCGCCCCGCGTCCGGCCAGCGCGGTCGCCAGATCGGCCGCCCCGTCCCACTCCACGGGCACCACCACGACCTTCCCGGCCAGCTCCACCTCCCCATTGTCGACCGAGAACGGAATAGCTGACCGACCCGGTCGGGTTTAGACTGGGGACATGGCCGCACCCGATCCCATCGACCCGCGCGGGCCCCGGTTCAATCAGGCGGTGCTGGCCACCGCCCTGATCCTGGGATTCCTGGTCGACTGGCGACCGGTCGTACCGCTCTTCGCCCTGGTCCTGCTGGCCGGCGCCGCCCTTGGGCCCCGGTACGGCCCGTTCCTGGCCCTCTACGCCAAGGTCGTCCGGCCCCGGCTCGGACCGCCCCGCGAGCTCGAGGATCCCCGCCCGCCCCGCTTTGCCTCCACCCTCGGCGTGGCCTTCCTCGGCGCGGCCACGGTGGCCTTCGCCGCCGGCGCCCCGGGGCTGGCCTGGGCCCTGGCCCTGGTCGTCGCCGGCCTGGCCGCCCTCTCCGCCGTCACCGGGATCTGCGTGGGCTGCGAGATGTACCTGCTCCTGGCCCGCCGCCGACCGGTGGCCGGCTGATGTTCCTGGCCCGCGGCCTCGTCGTCCTCCTGCTCCTGTTCGCCGTGGCCCTGGCCGCCCGGATGTACCGGACGTGGCGCACGAGGGTCCAGAGCGACCGCCCCGACCATCCCCCG
>JBOGIE010000269.1:0-4250 GCA_050742435.1 Acidimicrobiales bacterium
AACCAGGACATCGCCGAAGGCACGGGGCACCTGGTCGTCGTCCCCGTGGCCGCCCCCGACCTCCGGCGCCACTGGCACCACCCGTGTTGGGCCCACCGCCGCTCCCGCCGCCCGGGCCGGGCCTAGGCTCGGGGCCGCTCACGCCACCAGCAGCCCGTCCAGCCCGACGATCTCCAGAACCCGGCGGACCGGGGGAGTGGCGGCGAGGAGGTGAAGTGCCCCCTCATGGGCCTGCAGTGCTTTCGACGTCCGGACGAGCAGCGTGAGCCCGGTCGAGTCGATGAAGTCGACGCCGGCCAGGTCCAGCGTCACGTCTCGCGGATGCTGGTCGAGGACGGGAGCCAGCGAGCGGGAGAGCTCGGGCGCAGTGGTCATGTCCAGCTCCCCCGCCACGGCGACCACCGCCTGGCCGTGGTCGACCGTGGTCTGGCAGCTGAACTCCGGAGGCCGTACCAGCGTCATCGGGGCAGGGCCCTCCCTTCCAAAACACGACGTTGTCCGCCCCTGTGAACGCCCGAGGGGCCCGAAGAGGTACGGGTCAGCCGCGAAAGGCCCGCCGGTAGGCCTGGGGCGACGAGGACACGGCCCGCCCGAAGTGCTGGCGCAGACCGGCGGCGGTGCCGAAGCCGCAGCGCCTGGCCACCCGCTCGACCGGCTCGTCGGTGGTCTCCAGCAGGCGCTGGGCCAGCAGGATGCGCTGGCTGAGGAGCCACTGGTGGGGCGTGGCGCCGGTCAGGCCCCGGAACCGGCGGGCGAAGGTGCGGGGGCTCATGCCCGCCCGGCGGGCCAGCTCGGCCACCGAGAGGTCCTCGTCGACGTGCTCCAGCATCCAGCCCAGCAGCCCGGCCAGAGGCTCGTCCCGTTCGGGGTCGGGTATGGGGAGGTCGACGAACTGGGCCTGGCCCCCGTCCCGGTGCGGGGGCACCACCATCCGCCGGGCCACGGCGTTGGCGACGTCGGCCCCGTGGTCCAACCGCACGACGTGGAGCATGAGGTCGATGCCCGCCGCGGTTCCCGCCGAGGTCATGACGTCGCCCTCGTCGATGTAGAGAACCTTGGGGTCGACCTGCACCAGGGGAAAACGCCGGGCCAGCTCCTCGGCGTGCATCCAGTGGGTCGTCGCCCGCTTCCCGTCCAGGAGGCCGGTGGCGGCCAGCAGGAACGCCCCGGTGCACACGGAGAGGAGGCGGGCGCCTCGGGCGTGGGCCACCCGCAGGGCCTCGAGCAGGTCCTCGGGGGGCGCGCCGGCGTAGGAGGGGGCGGGGATGACCACGGTGTCGGCCTCGGCCAGCTCCTCGAGCCCGTACGGCGTGTCGACCACCACCCCCTCGGGCGTGGTGTGCGGGCCGGGCACGAAGGCGGCCACCCGGTGCCGGTACCAGGGGTCGGCCAGCTCGGAACGGTCGACGCCGAACACCTCGCACGGCACGGCGAGCTCGAACATCGACACCCTCGGCCCGACCAGGGTGACCACCCGGTGCATTGGCAGGATTCTAGCGGAAGATGTCGTTTCTGCCACTGGCCGGGAGGGCCTTCGCCGAGGAACATGACGACCGTGCACCCGTACGCGATCGACCAGATGATCCAGGAGCGGCGCCAGGAGCTGGCCCGGCTGGCCCGCGTCGCCCCGCCCGCCGCGGCCCATGGCGTCCACCCGTGGCGGCGGCGCGCCGGTCGGGCCCTCGTGGCCCTGGCCGCGGCGGTGGCCGTCCCCCGTCCCAAGCGGCGGACGGCCCGGTGCCGGGCCACCACCGCCCTCGGCTTCGACCCACCCTGCTAACGCCCCGGTAGGGGGGTACCGTCACCCCATGGGCCAGGACCCGGGCGACGATCGCATCCCCACCGTGAAACGGTCGGCCGAGAGGGTCCGTGGCGACGCGGCCCGGGCCGGCGTGCCCGGCGGCACGGGCGGGGGGACCATCTTCACCGAGCCGGTCCTGGTCGTGAACCAGAAGGCCAAGCTCATCGAGGTCCGCAACGAGTACGCCATCTTCGACGCCGACGGGCGCCAGATCGGCGCCGTCCGCCAGATCGGCCAGAGCACGGCCCGCAAGGTCCTGCGCGTCGTCACCTCGATCGACCAGTTCCTCACCCACCGCCTGCAGATCGTGGACATGGCGGGCACGCCCCTGCTGGCCCTGACCCGGCCGGCCAAGGTGTTCAAGTCCCGGATCGTGGTCGAGGACGGGGGTGGGCGGGAGATCGGCCAGATCGTGCAGGAGAACATGGTCGGCAAGATCAACTTCGGCCTCCACGCCGGCGAGGCCAAGGTGGGGGCCATCAAGGCCGAGAACTGGCGGGCCTGGAACTTCAGCATCATCGACGCCACCGGCACCGAGGTGGCCCGGATCACCAAGACGTGGGAGGGGCTGGCCAAGACCGTCTTCACCACGGCCGACAACTTCGTGGTCCAGATCCACCGGCCGCTCGACGAGCCGCTGCGGTCGCTGGTCGTGGCGTCGGCCCTGGGCGTCGACACCGCCCTCAAGCAGGACGACCGGGGCTTCGGCTAGCGAGGCCCTGCCGGCTGGCCCTCAGGGCCCCCGGGGAGAAGGGCCGACGTACACCCCGATGGGACGGCGATCCCGTCCTCGTGGAAGCACTTCGGCCGGTACGGCGGTCCCCGTGCGGGACAAGGGCGGGGACAGGGAATCTCCGAATAGGGGTCGACGACCGGTCCCGCCCTGAGTCCCCGGGCGGTCGCATCGTCCGATACCCGGTCGTGACCGCGGCAGGGAAGGCAGGTCGGGCAGGTAACGGTTGGTTCACAACGCCGCCGATGACGATTGCCGGACCGGAGGCGGGGAAGGGTGCGCGCAGACGCCGCCGGCGGAATCGCCGCCGGCGCGCCGCCGGTACATCCGAGAGCGCCGAGCGGGCCTACGAGGTCCCGGTGCCCGGAAGCCGGCACCCGTCCACCGAACCAAGGAGGAGGACTGTGTTCCAAGCTTTCCGAATACGAGTACCGCGGCTCGTCGTCGCCCTCGCCGGGGTGGTCTCGTTGGTCGCCGGGCTGCTTGCGGGCGGCGCATCGCCCGCCGAGGCGCGGGCCGGCCAGCCGACCGGCACCACGGTCGTCGCCACTCACAGCGGCCAGGCGCTCGACGTCACCGGCGTCTCCCAGGCCGCCGGCACCCAGGTCATCCAGTGGCCCGGCAACGGCCAGCCCAACCAGCGCTGGACCTTCGAGCCCCTGGGCGACGGCACCTACCGGATCGTGGTCGGTCACAGCGGCCAGGTCCTCGACGTGGCCGGCGCCTCCCACGCCCAGGGCGCGCGGGTCATCCAGTGGCCCTGGAACGGCGGCGCCAACCAGCGCTGGCGGGTCGAGGACGTCGGAGGCCAGGGTAAGAGGATCGTGGCCGTGCACAGCGGCCAGGTCCTCGACGTGGCCGGCGCCTCTCACGCCCAGGGCGCCCGGGTCATCCAGTGGCCCTGGAACGGCGGCGCCAACCAGCGCTGGGAGCGGACCGACGACGGCAACGGCGACGGCGGTCTGCGCCTGACCCAGCTGTGCACCCACGAAGCTCGGGGCGTGACGGTGGCCGTTCAGTACCCCGAGGGCTGGTCCGCCAACGACCCGTCGGTCCAGCCCTGCTCGGCCTTCGACCCCGAGCCGTTCAGCATCGAGCCCGGCACGCAGTACCCGCGTGACCTGGCCGTGGTCATCCTGGTCGAGCCCTTCGGCTTCGAGACGGCCTCGTCCTCCGGCGGCGTGCAGGTCCAGTCCGAGGGCGCCACCACCATTGACGGCCGCCAGGCCGTCCGCCAGGTCGTCGTGACCACCGGCGAGGGCCTCGGGCCGGCCGGGCAGGAGTCGACGCGCTACGTGATCGACGCCGGCACCGACCGCTCGATCCTCGCCTACACCTACAACGTGGCCGGCAACGACTACGGCCGTAGCGTCGACGCCCTCGACGCCATGGCCAACGCCTTCGCCGTCGACCCCGTCGACGACGGCGGTCTCGACGGCGACGACGTCCTGGCGCCCGGCATCGACGCCGGGCCCGAGGTGGCCGACGGCGGCCCGCCGGCCGTCGTGGTCACGGACGTGCGCCTGGGCCGCCACAACGGCTTCGACCGCATCGTGTTCGACATCGGCGGTCAGGGCCAGGCCGGATGGGACATCCGCTACGTCGACCAGGCCCGGTCGGCGGGCTCGGGCCAGCCGGTCGACGTCGGCGGCGACGCCATCCTGCAGGTGAACCTGAGCAACATCGCCCTGCCGACGGACGCGCCTGACGGCGTCG
>JBOGIE010000270.1:0-4235 GCA_050742435.1 Acidimicrobiales bacterium
GCGTCTCGGCCGTGGCCGCCCTGCTGGCCGCGGTCCTGGCCGTGGTGGTCGGCCGGCGGGTGAGGTCCCGCCGCACCCGCCGCACCCGCCGCTCCCGCCGCTAGTTCAGGAGCCCACGACCGAGGTCGGCAGGGCGGCCAGCCGGGCGGCGAAGACGCCCACGATCCCCTCGATGCTGGTCTGGCCCTCGACCTCCATCTGCGGGCCGTCCGGCTGGGCGAAGTAGACCCCGAGCAGCACCCGCCCCCGCTGCAGGTAGACGGCGATGGTGTGCCGGGTCCGGCCTGCGCCGTCGACGCTGGTCACGTCGTAGGCCAGCCGGTTGACCGTCGGGACCTGCGGCCAGTCACCGTCGGGCGGGGCGTTGAAGGTGCTGGTGACCGCCGGCTCGCCCGCCGGGCCGGAGACCGGGGTCGACGGGCAGGCGGCGGTGACCGACCGCAGCTCGTCGAAGGCCTGGGCGGTGGCGCCGGAGTCGCCGTAGAGGACCGCCTCGGTGCTGAGGACGAGCACGCCCTGGTCGTCGAGGACCGCGTCCTGGATGCGGGCCGTCCGGCGGGACTCGCTCGGGTACCGGCCGTTGCACAGATCGAGGGTGGGCTGGTCGAGGCCGATGCCGCCGGGGAAGACCACCACCGAGGCGGTCGCCGGCACGTCCTCGGGCTTCACCACGAGGGAGCTGAGGGCGGCGGCCGAGGGGTCGTTGCCGGGGGAGAGCGAGGGTTGGGTCGACGGCGGGGCGGCCGGATCGGTGGTCGGGGTGCGGTCGCCCTGGGCCGCGGGCGGGTCGTCGTCCGAGGAGCGGGTGGACAGGGCGACGCCGGCCAGGCCCACGAGCAGCCCGACGATCACGGCGAGGATCCACTTCCACGCCTTCTGGGGCGGCTTCCCCGTGGCCTCGGGCGCCGCCCCCCCAGGGGTCGTGGCCGCCACCGGCCGGGGGGCCACGGGTGCGGGCAGGCCGTGGCCGTTGGGCAGGGGCTGGGGATCGGGGGGCGGGGGGTCGTCGACCTTGGCCCCGTCGGCCGTGGAGAACGTCCACGACGAGCCGGTCCAGTACCGCCGGCGGGACTTGGTCCAGAAGTCCGGGTACCAACCCGGCCCGGCCACCGGCTGGGGTTCGGGCTGCGGGGTCGTCCGGCCGTCGCCAGCGTCGCTCATCCCCACCATGTTGCACCGCGGGCGGGCGCGAGAATCACCGCCACCCGTCGCCGCAACTCTTTGGAAGGTTTGACCTCCTCCGTCCGTCCAACGACGTAGACGCCGGCGGGGAGGGAGGGATCCATCTTGTGCCCAGATCGCCCGATGCGACCGCGGAGGTCGTGCGACGCAGACGCCGGGCCGGCGCCACACCGCTGCTGAGCGACGACGAGCTGGTCGCCCGGGCCCGGACCGGCGACCACACCGCCTTCGGCCTGCTCCTGCGCCGCCACGACTCCGCCATGCGCCGGCTGGCGTTCCGCCTCCTCGCCGACGCCACCGCCATGGACGACGTCCTCCAGGACGCCTACCTGCGCGCCTTCCGAGCCCTGTCCGGGTTCCGCCAGGGCGCCCAGTTCGGCTCCTGGTTGTACCGGATCACCTACAACGCCTGCATCGACGAGCTGCGGCGGGCCCGGCGCCGCCCGCTGGCCATGGCCGACACGCCGGAGCGGGCCACCGCCCGCCCGGGCCCCGAGCGGGCCGTCACGGCCACCGAGCTCGTGCGCTCCGCCCTGGCCGCCCTGCCCGCCGACCAGCGGGTCGCCGTCGTGCTGGTGGACGGCGAGGGGTTCGACAGCCGGAGCGCGGCACGCATCCTGGGCGTCCCGGTCGGGACGGTGGCCTCCCGGCTGTCGCGGGCCCGCGGGCAGCTGCGCCGCATGATGGAAGGGGACGCCGATGGCAACCGATGACCGCCGCAGCGCTGCTCGCCCGCCCCTCGGCCGCATGATGACCCCCGCCCACCGTGACGGGTTCTGGGCGGACGTCGACGCCGCCCTCCGAGCCGAGGCCCGGCGCATGTCGCCGATCACCGTCGCCACCGCGGCCAGGGAGGCCGACGTCACACCGCCCCCGGCCAGGGCGCCGCGCCCGGCCCGGCGGGCCTTCACCCTGTCGGCGGCGGCGATCCTGCTGGCCGTCGTCGTCGCCGCCCTGGGGCTGGAGAACGGCGATCGGGCCGGGCAGATCGGCACCGCCACCCGGACCGACCCTCCTGCCACCACGCCGGACGACAACGGGGCGGCCGGCGCCCGGGCCGCCGCCGTGGACTGGATCGCGGCGCTGGCCGCCGGCGACATGCGGGCGGCGTGGGAGGACCTGGGCCCGGTGTCCAAGGAGGCGTGGGCGTCGTACGAGGCGTTCGAGGGGGCCCGCGCCAGCTTCGCCCAGGGCCTGGCCCAGTGGGCCTCGGCCGAGCGCCTCCAGGTGACCGCCACCACCGTCCGGACCGGACCGGGCGGCCCCGTGCACGTGGTGACGTTCAGCGGGCAACGGCACCTCCTCGGTACGCCGGTGGACGGCGCCTACGCGGTCGTCGTCCGAGAGCCGGCGCCGGGCACCTACGAGCTGGAGCCGTTCACGCCCCAGGGCACGATCGGCCTCCAGTTCGTCCGGCCCGCGCCGGGCGACCAGCCTTCCCCGTGGTCGCCCGGTGAGCCGGTCGTCATCGCCGTCCCCGACGCCGAGGCCGAGGCCGCTCTGGTCGTCGACGGGGCCCCCGACGCCGGACAAGCGGTCACCACGGGACGCCGCACCCCCGAGGGCGTGGAGCTCTCCTACGTACCGGCGGGGGGCTGGTCCCCCGGCCGGCACGTGGTGACCGCGTTCGCCGTCTACGGGGACGGGACGCCCGCGGCCACCGCCGCCGTGCTCCAGGTGGGGGCCGGATAGCGGCGGACCGGCGGTAGGGTCGTCCGGGTGAACACTTCCTTGCTCGACGCGTGCTGGGGCAAGCCCGTCGAGCGGACCCCGGTGTGGTTCATGCGCCAGGCCGGCCGCAGCCTGCCCGAGTACCGGGCCCTGCGGGAGAAGTACGGGATGTTCGACATCTTCCGCGCCCCGGAGCTGGCCGCCGAGGTAACCCTCCAGCCCGTCCGGCGCCTTGGTGTCGACGCCGCCATCCTGTTCTCCGACATCGTCGTCCCCCTGGCCGCGGTGGGCATCGAGGTCGACCTGCGCCCGGGGCCGGTCCTGGCCCAGCCGTTCCGCAGCTCGGCCGACCTGGACCGGCTGCGGCCCCTGGAGCCCGAGGCCGACATCCCCTACGTGCTCGACACCGTCCGGCTCCTGGCCGCCCAGCTCGACGTCCCCCTGATCGGCTTCGCCGGGGCGCCGTTCACCCTGGCCAGCTACCTGATCGAGGGTGGCCCGTCCAAGACCCTGGGCCGGACCAAGGCGGCCATGCACGCCGACCCCGAGTTCTGGGCCGCCCTGCTCGACCGCCTGGCCGGCATGGTCGTCGCCTCGCTGCGGGCCCAGGTGGAGGCCGGGGCGACCGCGGTCCAGGTGTTCGACTCCTGGGCCGGTCTCCTCAGCCCCGCGGACTACCGCCGCTCGGTCCTCCCCGCCACCGCCACGATCTTCGCCGGCCTGGAGGACCTGGGCGTGCCCCGCATCCACTTCGGCGTGGGCACCGGCGAGCTCCTGGAGCTGCTGGCCGAGGCCGGGCCCGACGTGGTGGGGATCGACTGGCGCGTGCCCCTCGACCGGGCCCGCGCCCGCCTGGGCGACCGGGTGGCCGTGCAGGGCAACCTCGACCCGGCCGTCTGCCTGGCTCCCTGGGATGTCGTGGCCCGGGAGGCCACCGCCGTGGTCGACGCCAACGGCGGCCGGCCCGGCCATGTCTTCAACCTCGGCTGGGGCGTGTTGCCCGAGACCGACCCCGACATCCTCCGCCGGCTGGTCGACTTCGTCCACGGTGACTGACGGGACGGCTGGGGCGGCGGCCGCGCCCGTGGGCGTGCTGGTGATGGCCTACGGGACGCCCGCCACTCCCGACGACGTCGAGGCCTACTACACCCACGTCCGCCGGGGCCGGCCCCCCACCCCCGAGCTGCTCGACGACCTGCGCCGGCGCTATGACGCCATCGGCGGCACGTCGCCGTTGCTCCAGCGCACCGAGGAGCAGGCGGCCGGCATCCAGGCCGCCCTGGGCGACGGCTTCCTGGTCGAGCTGGGCATGAAGCACGCGCCGCCGTTCATCGAGGACGGCGTGGCCGCCCTGGCCGGCGCCGGCGTGCGCCGGATCGTCG
>JBOGIE010000271.1:0-4186 GCA_050742435.1 Acidimicrobiales bacterium
ACGAGGGCCTGGACGGCGTGACCGGCGCCGACGCGGCGAGGGACGCGGCCCTGGCCGCCCTCTACGAGCCGGAGGGCGGGGGGCTGGGGGCGGCGGCGAACGGGCCGCGCCGCGGCGGGCTCCAGTCGTCCGCGCCCCGGGTGGCCCGCTGGCTGGGTGACATCCGTACCTACTTCCCGTCGAGCGTGGTCCGGGTCATGCAGCAGGACGCCATCGAGCGCCTCGACCTGCGCCAGTTGCTGCTCGAGCCCGAGGTCCTGGAGGCGGTGGAGCCCGACGTCCACCTGGTGTCGACCCTCCTGACGCTCAACGACGTGCTGCCCGAGGAGACCCGCCAAACCGCCCGCCTCGTGGTCCGCAAGGTGGTCGAGGACCTGGAGCGGCGACTGGCCTCGCGGACCCGCCAGGCGGTGTCTGGCGCCCTCGACCGGGCGGCCCGCAACCGACGTCCCCGGCACAACGAGATCGACTGGGAGCGGACGATCCGGGCCAACCTCCGCCACTGGCAGCCGGCCCACCGCACGATCATCCCCGAGACCCTGATCGGCTACGGCCGCCGCCAGCAGGCCGTCCAGCGCGACATCGTGCTCTGCGTCGACCAGAGCGGGTCCATGGCCGCGTCGGTCGTCTTCGCCGCGGTGTTCGCCGCCGTCCTGGCCAGCCTGCGGGCCCTGCGCACCCAGCTGGTGGTGTTCGACACGTCGGTCGTCGACCTCACCGCCCAGCTCGACGACCCGGTCGACCCCCTCTTCGCCACCCAGCTCGGGGGCGGCACCGACATCAACCGGGCCCTGGCCTACTGCCAATCCACGGTGACCCGTCCCACCGAGACCGTCCTCGTGCTGATCAGCGACCTGGTGGAAGGCGGGTCACGGGAGGAGATGCTGCAGCGCGCCGCGGCCCTGGTGGCCGCGGGCGTGCAGGTCGTCGCCCTCCTGGCCCTGAGCGACGACGGCGCCCCGGCCTACGACCACGACAACGCCGCCGCCCTGGCCGCTATGGGCGTCCCCGCCTTCGCCTGCACCCCGGACCTCTTCCCCGAGCTCATGGCCGCGGCCATTGAACGCCGCGACATCGCCGGTTGGGCCGCCGCCCGCGACGTCCCCCTGGCTCAGTGAGGGGTGCCCACGGCGACGCCGGGGCTGAGCCACCAGGATCAGTCCCGATGCCTCGCGAACCACGACGCCACCTGCGCCCGGTTCACAGCCCCGAGCTTGGTCAGGATGTGCTGGACGTGGTTCTGCGCGGTGCGAGAGGAGATGTGCAGCTCGGCGGCGATGGCCTTGTTGCTCAGCCCCCGGGCGACGAGCCCGGCCACCTCGAGCTCCCGGGTGGAGAGGGGGCCCGACCGACGAGGCGGTGCCGCCGGAAGCGCATCGAGGCGGTCGACCCAGGGCCGCATGGCGTAGGTCTCGGCCGCCGGCCGGTAGCGGGCGGCGAGATCGGCGGCCTCGGCGAGGTCGTCGCCCTGCCCGCGGCGGGCCAACGCCTCGCCGAGCAGCGCGGCGGCTCGGATCTCGAACGGGGGGGTGGCGGCCCGCCTCCCCTCCTCGACGGCTGAACGGAGCTCGACGGCGGCGTCGTCCCACCGGCCGAGGGCGATCGCCCCCTCGCCCAGGTACAGCTCGACGCTTCCGAGGTAGGAGATGGGCCCGCCGCCACCGGCGATGTGGAACCCGCGGCTCGGCCCCAACCGGTCGAGCAGCAGGGCCACGTCGTCGACCCGGCCGAGGGCGATCGCCGCCAGGAGGCGCATCGCGTGGATGGGCAGCCACAGGAACGGCGGTGGTTCCCACCGGGAGATGGGTGCCGAGCGGCTGTAGAGGCTCCGGGCCTCGTCCGTCCGGCCCAGCGCCACCATCGGGAGCAGGGGGAGCAGGCTCGGGATGTCGCTGACGTAGGTGGGCGCGCGAGCCAGGTCGAGTCCGTCGTAGTCGTCGAGCACGGTGGACGGAAAGCCGGTGTTGATGCCGATCGACACCTGGAGCGCCAGCTCGAGCGCCACGGCGCCCTCGTGGCCCTCCTGGGTCGCGTGCAGCTCCTGTGCCAGACGACCGAAGCGGTGGGCGTCGTGCCAACGTCCCGTGGCCGAGGCCAGGACGGCTTCGGATCTGGCCAGGTGCCAGCGGGCGATCGGGTGCCCGACGGCCGCCACCTGCTGCCTGAGCAGGGGCATGTTGGCGACGGCCTCGGGAAGGCGACCCAGTTCCAGCAGGGCGTCGATGCGCCAGAGCGGCTCCCACTGGGTGATGGAGGGATCGCCCAGGGCACGGCCGGCCTGGCCCATCCGCTCGGCCAGCAACAGCCGCTCCTCGGCGTGCTGCGGCCCGAAGCTGGTCATCTGCCGGGCCCGGGCGGCGGCCACGGAGGCGAGCGGATCGTCGGCCCGTGCGGCCTCCTCCGTCGCCGCGTCGCTCAGCGCGGGGGACCGGCGGGGGTCGACGTAGAAGTACAGCGCGGCCAGCAGGCCGAGCAGCCGAGCGCGCCGGCTGTGGTCGGTGGCGTCGACCGCGACGAGCGCCTCTTCGGCCAGGGCGATCAGCGCCGGGATCTCCGGCCCCCCGCTGCCCCCGCGGCCCTCCACGAGGAGCGCCGCCTCGGCCAGGAGATCGCTCCGCCCCGCGTGGCGGGCGGCACGGCCGGCGTCGATGCAGCGGGCGACGGCCGACCCGATCTCGTCGCTGTGCAAACGCGCCCGGGCCGCCCCGACGAGACGCCGGTACCGGTCCACGGGATCGGCGGAAGGCCCGGTCAGGGCCACCGCCCGGTCGTAGAGGCGGGCCGCCTCCTCCCAGGCGAGCTGCCGTTGCGCGGCATCCGCGGCCCGCTCGTTCCAGCCGGCGGCGACGCCCTCGTCGCCCAGGACGGATGACTCGTCCCAGTGGCGCGCCAGATCGGACAGCTGGTCCTCGCCGGCGCCTTCGTACGTGTCGATGGCCTCGGCCACCTGGCGGTGCAGCCGGGCCAGCACCGGCCGGGCCACACCCGCCTCCACGGCGTCACGGACCAGCGCGTGAACGAACTCGAACCGCCCGGGAACGCCGGTCGGGGCCACGAGCGCGGCGGACACCGCCTCGTCGAGATCCTCGAGCACGTGCAAGGCGGGTCGACCGAGAGCCGTGGCGACCACGCCGGCCGAGAACTCCCGCCCCACGACCGCGGCCGTGCGGAGGACGTCGACACAGCTGGTGGTCCGAGCGGAGATCCGGACGCCGATCACCTCCCTGAGGGTGTCGGGCAGGTCGGCCAGGACGCGGCCGCTCGAGAGGTGCCGGGACAGCTCGCTGACGAAGAGCGCGTTCCCGCCGGTGACCTCCCAGACGCGGTCGACGGCCGGCGCTGCGGTCTCCGCCCCCAGCAGCTCGGCGACGGCGGCCCGGCCCAGGCCGCCCACGTCGAGGGCCCGGCGGGAGGGGAGGCGGGCGAGTTCGGCGAGCAGGGGCGAGAAGCCCTGGGCGTGATCGGCAGGCGCCGGCCGGTGCGTGGCGACGAGCAGCACCCGTTGCCCGCGGAGGCTGCGGGCCACATGGGAGAACAGCCGCAACGAGGAGCGGTCGGCGCAGTGGAGGTCGTCGAAGGCCACCACCAACCCGCTGGCGTCGGCCGCGGTGCCCGAGAGCCACGACGTCACCTCTTCGAACCGCACGAACCGCTCGGCGGCGCGGTCGAGCCCCTCGGCTCCGGCCAGCAGGTCGGGAGCACCGAGGCCGTGCAGCACCGCCCTCCAGGGCCAGAACGGGGGAGCACCCTCCTGCTCCGCGGCCCGGCCCAGCGCGGCGAGAACTCCTCGGGCTGCGGCCTGGTCCAGGAGATCCTCGAGCAGGCGGGTCTTCCCCGCGCCGGCGTCGCCCGAGACGAGGCCGACGAGGGCTGCGCCGGCGAGTGACTCGTCCAGCCAGCCGAGCAACGTGGAACGCTCGAGTGCCCGACCGACGAGCGCGCCCTTCACGCCCGCAAAGTAACCGGATGCCCATGCGCTGCCCAATGAGTAGCGGATGAGTGATTCGGCGGATGCGCCGAACGCCGCCTTCGTCGATTCTGAGCGCATGACATACATCACGTGCACCCAGGTCCCCGGCGGTTCTCTCGACGGCTATCACGCCCTGCTCGCCGCCCTGCCCACCACGGAGCCCGACGGGCTGCTGGCGCGCTACGCCGGCGCCACCGGCGAATCCGTGGTCATCAC
>JBOGIE010000272.1:0-4132 GCA_050742435.1 Acidimicrobiales bacterium
CCCCCTACTCCGAGCGCCCGCCTCGGTTCGTCTACCAGCTGACCGCGGCCGGGGCCGAGCTGGCCGGCGCCCTCCGGCTCCTCGCCCAGTGGGGCGCCGGCCAGTCACCCGACACCGTCGAGCCCCTACGCCACCCCCCGTGCGGCACCCCGCTCGAGGCCCGGTGGTACTGCCCCACCTGCCATACGGTCGAGGGCGACACCGCGGCCGAGGAAGATGTCCGGTACATATAGGTGCGCAGGCAAAACTAGGGTTTGACGACGCCCGGCGAGGGTCGGGCTGGGGAACCCAAGGAGTCACATGCGCATCACACGATCCCGCCGTCGCGCCCGTCTCGCCGGCGCGCTGGTCGCCCTGGGCGTGGTCGCCACCGCCTGTGGTGGTGGCGGCGACGACACCGAGACGGTCACCGCCGCCGACTATGCCTTCCAGGACCTGCCCAGCACGGTGGACGCGGGCACGACGCTCAACCTGACCAACGTCTCCACCCAGGAGATCCACGAGATGGTCGTGATCCGCATCCCGGACACCGAGCGGCGGCCCGTCCAGGAGCTGCTCAACCTGCCCGAGGCGGAGCAGGAGGCGATCTTCGGTGCCGGCGAGCCGGCCATGGTCCTGATCGCCCCGCCCAACCGGGGCGAGGTCATCCAGGCCGTGGGCGACGGCACGCTGACCGAGGAGGGCCGCTACGCCGTGGTCTGCTTCATCCCGGTCGGCGCCGACCCGGCCGCCTACCTGGCCGCGGCCCAGAACCCCGACGCCCCCCCGCCTGCCGGCGACGGCCCGCCCCACGTCACCCGGGGCATGTTCGGCGAGATCAGGGTCGAGTAACCAAACGGAACCGGCTGCAGTTACCCGCGCCACGGCGGGTAACTGCAGCCAGAACGAACGGCGAGAAGCTCAGGCGGCGACGGCCTCGGCCTCGGGCGGCTCCAGGGCCAGCTCGAGGAGGGCGGACACGTCGTCGACCAGGTGGAAGGTCATGCGCTCGCGCACGGCCTCGGGCACGTCGTCGAGGTCGGCCCCGTTGCGGGCGGGCAGGAAGACGGTGGTCAGCCCGGCCCGGTCGGCGGCGAGGACCTTCTGCTTGACCCCTCCGATGGGGAGGACCCGGCCCTGCAGCGTGACCTCGCCGGTCATGCCCACGTTGGCCCGCACCGGCCGGCCCGACAGCAGGCTGGCCAGGGCGGTGACCATGGTCACGCCGGCCGACGGCCCGTCCTTGGGGACGGCGCCCGCGGGCACGTGCAGGTGGTACCGCTTCTCGGCGTCGACGGGCAGGTGGCTGCGCACGTACGACAGGGCGATCTCGGCCGACTCCTTCATGACGTCGCCCAGCTGGCCGGTGAGGGTCAGCTGCGGCAGGCCCGGGGCGGTGGGCAGCGACGTGGCCTCGATGAAGAGGACGTCGCCGCCCATGCCGGTGACGGCCAGGCCGGTGGCCACGCCCGGCACCGCGGTGCGGTCGGCGGCCTCGAAGAAGTACTTGGGCCGGCCCAGGTAGGTGCGGACGCCGTCCCGGTCGACGGTGACCGGCGCGGTCAGCGTGGCCGACGCCAGCCGGGTGGCCACCTTGCGCAGCACCTTGCCGAGCTCGCGCTCGAGGTTCCGCACGCCGGCTTCCCGGGTGTAGTCGGTGACGACCAGGCGCAGGGCGTCCTCGGTGCAATACACCTCTTCAGCCGACAGCCCGTTGCGCTCCAGCTGCCGCGACAGCAGGTGGTCGCGGGCGATGGCGACCTTCTCGTCCTCGGTGTAGCCGTCCAGGGAGATGACCTCCATGCGGTCCAGCAGCGGGCCGGGGATGGTGTCGAACACGTTGGCCGTGGCGATGAACAGGACGTCGGACAGGTCCAGGTCGACCTCGAGGTAGTGGTCCTTGAACGTGTGGTTCTGGGCCGGGTCGAGCACCTCGAGCAGGGCGGACGAGGGGTCGCCCCGCCAGTCGCTGCCCAGCTTGTCGACCTCGTCGAGCATGAAGACCGGGTTCATGGTGCCGGCCTCGCGCAGGGCCCGCACGATGCGGCCGGCCTGGGCGCCCACGTAGGTGCGCCGGTGGCCCCGGATCTCGGCCTCGTCCCGCACGCCGCCCAGGGACACCCGGGCGAACGAGCGGCCCAGGGCGCGGGCCACGGACTCGCCGAGCGACGTCTTGCCGACGCCCGGAGGGCCGACCAGGGCGATGATGGCGCCCGAGCCGCGCCCGCTCACGGGCGACAGCCCGCGCTCGGCCCGCAGCTTGCGGACGGCCAGGTACTCGATGATCCGGTCCTTGACGTCCTCCAGGCCGGTGTGGTCGGCGTCGAGGATGGCCCGGGCCTCGGTCACGTCGAGGCTGTCGTCGGACTTCTGGCCCCACGGGATCTCGAAGACGGTGTCGAGCCAGGTGCGGATCCACCCGTGCTCGGGGCTCTGCTCGCTGGTGCGCTCGAACCGGTCGATCTCCCGCTCGACGGCGGGGCGCGCCGACTCGGGCAGGGTGTCGACCTTGGCCCGGTACTCGGCGACGATGCCCTCACCGTCGGCGTCCTCACCCAGCTCCTTGCGGATGGCGGCCATCTGCTGGCGCAGGAGGAACTCGCGCTGGGTCTTCTCCATGCCCTCGGTGACGTCGGACTGGATCCGCTCCTTGAGGGTCAGGTCGGCCAGCGTCTCGCGCGCCCAGGCCAGGACCTTCTCCAGCCGCTGCTCCACGTCGACCGTCTCCAGCACCTCCACCTTCTGCTCGAAGGAGAGGTCGGGCGAGTAGCCGGCCGTGTCGGCCATGGTGCTGGGGTCGGAGATGCCGCGCAGCGCCTCGGCCAGGCCACCCGCGCCGCGGTAGTCGAGGATGTTCTCGATGACGGCCCGGTACTCCTTGGCCAGCTCGCGGGAGCGGTCGGAGGGCTCGCCGTCGGCGGACACCGCATCGGCCAGCACCCACAGGGCCGAACCGGTGGGGGCGGGCACGCCGGAGCCGACCACGGCCCGGTGCAGGCCCCGGACGACGACGGCGCGCAGCCCGCTGGCCAGCTCGCCGGAGTCCTCCACCTTGGCGACCGTGCCCACCCGGGCGTAACGGTCGTCGAGGCGGGGAACGAGCAGGACCCGCCGGTCGGAGGCCTCGGCGGCCTCGATGGCAGCTCTCGCCTCGTCGCTCTCGATGGCCATTGTCACCACCATGCCGGGCAGCACCACGCCGGTGGCGAGGGGGAGCAGGGGCAGGGCGGTCGTGCGGATGTCGTCCATAGCAAGGAGGTAGAACAGCGTACGGACGGCGGCTGTTCCCGCCCCGGGCCGCGGTAGGGAGCTACGGTCGGGCGCCATGGCCGACACGGAGTTCTCGCGCAGGGACAGGGTGGTGGCGGCCGAGGACCTGCCCGGCGTGCCCGAAGGCACCCCGGGGACGGTCGTGACGGTCACCGGCCTGTCGTGGATCCGCTACCGCGTCGGCTTCGACAACGGCCGGGAGATCAACCTCCTGGACGGGCGCTACCTCAGGCCGGCCGACCGGAGGAAGGCGCGGGCGTAGGGCCCGGCTGCTTCAGCAGGCGCCGGCGGGAGGCCAGGCCGGCCAGGGTGTGCCAGGTGGCCACCGGTGGCAGGGCGACGCTCGTCGCCACCATGGCCCCCACCTCGGCCGGGGTGCGGGGACCGGGCAGGACGCGTGCCACGGCCAGCTCGGCTATGCCCACCAACCATCCGGCCAGGCCGCCCCAGGCCAAAGCCGGGCGGCGGAGCGCCAGGCCCGCCAGCGCGGCCAGCCCGGAGACCGTTGTGGCCACGTGGCGCCGGCGCCGGCCGGGAGGGGCGGCGGCCGCTCCCTGCCAGTCCCGGCCGTGCAGGGCGGCCATGAGGGCGTCGTCGCGGTTGCCGGCCTGCAACCGCACGCTGATCCACCAGGGCGCCTTCCGGACGGGATGCACCACCCGGCGCCGGCCCACGGCCAGCTTGCCGCCCTCCTGCTGGAGGCGCAGGGCCAGGTCGGCGTCCTCGCGGTAAGCCCGGGGGAAACGCTCGTCGAAGCCCCCCACCTTCTCGAGCGCGCTGCGGCGCACGGCCATGTCGGCGGTGATCCAGCGGGCCGTCTCCAGCCCGGTGACGTTGCGCTCCCAGTCGGTGGGCCGGCGGTCGGCAGGCAGCGGGACGGTGA
>JBOGIE010000273.1:0-4075 GCA_050742435.1 Acidimicrobiales bacterium
GCCTCTCCTTGTCTTTCGACGTACCCAGCGTATCAGTCCGGGAACCATCGCAGCAGGTCGACCAGCACCCGGGCCACTTCCTGGGCGACGAGGAGGTGGGCGTCGAACCCCTCCGGGGTGGCCAGGGGGCTGTCGGGATCGACCGAGGAGCCGGACAGCACGGCGATCACCTCGTCGCTGGCGTTGGTGACGGGCATGGCGGCCACCACGGCCAGGGCCCGGGCCCGGCGCTGCTGGGCCGGGGTCAGCCAGTAGGTGTCGTCAGAGACCTCGGGCCCCCGGGCCAGCACGTACTCGCCCGACGCCCAGGCCTCACCCACCGCCCCGGTGCCGATCTTCCACCCCCGGCTGGGGCTGGGGCGGCCTTCGAAGGCGGGGAGCAGGAGGTCGCGCTGCTCGTCGAACAGGTAGAGGTGGAAGGCGCCGCCGGCCAGAGGGCCGCTCTCGGGCGACAGGAGCCGGCCCAGGACGTCGGACGCCAGCAGCACCCGGGTGGCCGCCACCACCTGGTTGGCCTCCACCTTCTCCACCTGGTCGGACCCGGCCAGGTCGGTGGACAGCTCCCGTTCCTCGGTGAGGGTCAGCTTGAAGCCGGTGGCCGGCCCCACCTCGGCGTTCTGCAGGCGGGGGAGGACCACGCCCAGCACGACCAGGCCGCTGCCGAAGACGAGCAAACCCACGGCGAATACGTCGTTCCGGTCCGACTGGAAAAGCGATGCGACGAGGAGGACGGCCCCCAGCAGGACGAGAACTACGCTGCCGACACGGGTGGCCATGCTGGCATGGTCTCAGGAGGGTGAGACATCACAGCGCCCCCGGCGAGGGGGACGCTGCGAGTGACGGCGAAGAGTGCGGTCAGTGGGTCAGTGCTTGCCGGGACTGAACTTGTCGCTGAGCCCGACGCGGGACTCCTTCAGCAGCTTCTCGGCTTCGGCCTTGGCTGACTCGGAGTCCGGGCCCGCGCCCTGGGCGGTGCGCCCATCCTCGGTCCTCTCGAGTCGCACGACGGACTCGTTCCCCGCGCCGTCGAAGATGGACATCTCCGCAACGCCGGTCTCCTCTTGGGAACGGCGTACGCCCTCACCGGGGCCGGCCCGGTGCTGCTCGTGATCGGTGTCGCCGGTGATGCCGGGTTGACGGTTTCCTTGCTCGCTCATGGTTCCTATCTACCCAACGCCCCGGAAGAGCCAACCCGCGTTGGGGGTAGCGTGACCAGCGGTGGCCGATCAGTCGAAGTTCACGGAGCTGGCGATGGAGCACATGCCCTCGCTCTACACGGCCGCCCTCCGTATGACGCGCAACCCGCCCGACGCCGAGGACCTGGTGCAGGAGACCTACCTGAAGGCCTACCGGGCCTTCGGCAGCTTCACCGAGGGCACCAACCTCAAGGCCTGGCTCTACCGCATCCTGACCAACACCTACATCAACACCTACCGGGCCAAGAAGCGACGTCCCGAGGAGTCCGACATCGACGACCTCGAGAACTTCTACCTCTACCGCCGGCTGGGCGGCCTGGAGGGAGCCACGGCCGGCCGCAGCGCCGAGGACGAGGTGCTCGACCACTTCACCGAGACCGAGGTGAAGGAGGCCATCGAGGCCCTTCCCGAGCAGTTCCGTATGGCCGTACTGCTCGGAGACGTGGAAGGATTTTCCTACAAGGAGATCGCCGAGATCCTCGACGTACCCATAGGAACGGTGATGAGTCGCCTCCATCGCGGAAGAAGGGCGCTGCAGAAGCGGTTATACGAATTCGGACGTCAGCGTGGACTGGTACCCGAACGTGAGGGGACGCATGGATGAGCACTGCATAGAGGCGGTGGAGCTGCTGTACCACTACCTCGACGGAGAGCTCACCGACGACCGGCGGGTCCTGATCCAGCACCACCTCGACGACTGCCCTCCGTGTTTCGAGGCCTACGACTTCGAGGCCGAGCTGCGGATCATCGTCCGCCAGAAGTGCCGGGACCGGGTCCCCGAGAGCCTCGTCGACCGGGTGGCGGCCGCCCTCAAAGAAGTCGAGAGCACTCCGGAATAGCGCTGCCTCCCCCCCGGTTGGGGAGGACATGTCCGAAGGATCTGTCGCCGCCCACCCGATCTCGGGGAACGACCGGCCGTCGAAGGCGTACAAGGCCGGCCGTACCTGTCGTCAGCCCGGGTGCGCCACCATTCTTTCCATCTACAACGACGGGACGTACTGCTCGCAGCACGCGCCCATGGTGGTTCCCCGCGTCCGCGGGAAGAAGATCGCGTAGTCGACCTCGGTCGACACCAAAGGCGATGTCCCGCCTCCGGCGGGCGTCCCTCTGAGCCGGCCGCCTCTCATGAGGCGACCGGCCTGACGCACACAGACCTGCGCCCATCCTCAGTGGACCCACACCGGTGAGCCGAGGGGCATGAGGCTGTTGGCCCAGATCCAGTCCATGGCCGCCTCGGTCACCCGGACGCAGCCGTGGGAGGCGGGGTAGGCGGGCACCGAGTGGTACCCGTGCACGGCGATGCCGTCGCCGTGGAAGTACCGGGGGCGGTAGAGGGCGCCCAGGGCTCCGACGTCGACACCGTCCACCACCCAGCTCACCTCCCAGCGGCCGGGCGGGGTGTCGGCCAGCTCGGTCCGGCCGTTGACCTGGTAGGGCTGCTCCGTGCCGGTGGAGGTGTTCAGCGCCCAGGCCACCTCGCCGTCCCGGACGACGAACAGGACCTGGCGGGCCTTGTCGACCTCGATCAGGTCGCCGGTGGCCGAGGTGGCCGGGCGATCGGCGGTCTCCAGGGCGGCCCGGGTGTTCGGCCCGGCGATGCCGTCGGGGGAGAGGCCCTCGACCTTCTGGAAGGCGGTGACCGCCTGCTCCAGGAGGAGCCCGTAGCTGCCGTCGACCCCGCCCGGCCAGTACCCCAGGTCGCGCAGCCGGCGCTGGAGGTCGGCGACGGCCGGCCCCTCGTCACCCCGGCGTAGCGTCGTCGGGTCGGCGGGCGGGGGAGGAGGGGGAGGCGGGGGAGGCGGCTCCGGCGCCACCGTCGTGGGCGGTGCGGTGGTGGGCGGTGCGGTGGTGGGCGGGACCGTCGTCGGCGGCACGGTCGTGGGCGGAACGGTCGTCGGCGGCACGGTCGTGGTGGTCGTCGCCGGCGGAGGAGGCGCGGTCGTGGACGGCGCCGGGGGCGTAGGTTGGGTCGTCGACGGCACAGGGCCGGCCTGGACCCGGCGAGGGCCGGTGCCGGTGGACTCCTGGGCCAGGCGCAGCGTGAGGGCCGCCGCCCCCACCACCACGACCAGCGTGGACAGGACTCTGATTCGGGTGATCGACGTCTTTTTCATGGCACCAGGTCTGACGGGGCCTCCCCGCCGATCGTTCCGTTGCAGTTCGGTAACAGCGAGGGAAGGAATCGCCGCCCGCGCCCGTCGGACTTCGGGTGTGGACCCCCGGCTCCTCCTGCGCCTGCCCCGGTGGCTGGTCAACCTGGGCCGGCTGCTGGCCGCGGCCGTCCCCCAGCCACGCTCGACCGGTGAGGTCGACGACCTGGTCGTCGCCCGGGCCAAGCAGGGCGACCAGGCCGCCTTCGCCGACATCGTGCGGCACTACGACCACCGCCTGCGGGCGCTGGCCTTCCGCCTCCTCGGAGACCGCGACCGCATGGGCGACGTCCTCCAGGAGGCGTACGTGAAGGCCTACCGGTCCCTGCCGGACTTCCAGGGCGCCTCCGGCCTGGGCACCTGGCTGTACCGCATCACCTACAACGCCTGCGTCGACGACCTCCGCCGGCGCCCGGCCACCGCCCAGCCGGCCGACGATCCCGAGCGGGCGGCGTCGGTGGTCGACCCGAGGCCGGGCCCCGACGACGTCGCCGTGGGCCGCCGCGACCTGTCCGCCGCCCTCGACCGCCTGCCCGCCGACCAGCGGGCGGCCGTCCTCCTCGTCGACGCCTACGGGCTCGACTACGCCGACGCCGCCTCCGTGCTGGGTGTGCGGGCCGGCACCATCGGCTCGCGACTCAGCCGGGCCCGGGCCGCGCTGCGGGACGTCCTCGACGCGGGAGGAGGTGGGCGGTGAGCCCTCGTGAACGCCGAGACGAGCGACTGGGA
>JBOGIE010000274.1:0-4015 GCA_050742435.1 Acidimicrobiales bacterium
TCCTTCCTCCCCAACGGCCTCATGGCGGGCAGCCCCTCAGAAGCCTTCGACTGCGCCTGCAGCCTCTACATCAGCGAGGCCGCCACGCCACCGAATACACCGACGAACTAACGCGCGGGACCACTAGTTGGCAGGATTTGTTGGTCCAGGGCCAACAAATCCTGCCAAGTTGCCGGTCGAGAGGCCGGTCACCGCCTCGGTCCTCAGGTCGACGACCACCTCGCGCCGGCCCCCGGTCGACAGGGCCACCTCGCCCGTGCCGTCCAGGGTGCCGATCACCGGCGCCTGGATCCCCCGCTCGAGGAAGGGGCGGGCGCAGTCGTCCTCCCGGCCGGGAGGCACGCAGAGCAGGAAGGCGAAGCAGGGGAAGGCCACCAGCCAGTCGGCCAGGGCCACCCCGGCCGGCACCGGGATGGCGTCCAGGTCGACGGTGACCCCCAGCCGGTGGCACTCCAGGAGCATGGCCAGCGACCCCACCATCCCGGCCATGCTCACGTCCCTGGCCGCCACGCACGCCCCGCCGACCGCCACCCGGGCCAGGGTGCGGACGTCGCCGGCCAGGCGGTCGCCCCGCTCGTCGAAGGACGGGAAGAACGGGAAGTCCGGGCGCATCGTCCCCTCGGTGACGCAGGCCAGCACGAGCGACTGGCCGGGCGCGGCGTGGCGGACCGAGAGCACCTGCTGGGCCCGTCCCAGGCCGAAGGCCGATACGGACGGGGGCCCGTCGTGGCGGGTCAGGTGCCCGCCCACCACCGGGACGTCGTACAGCCCGGACGCGTAGCGCATGCCCTCCAGCGCCCGGCGGGCGGTGTCCTCGTCGGCCACCACCGTGTCCACGATGGCCAGGGGCACGGCCCCCATGGCGGCCAGGTCGTTGACGTTGGCCAGGACGGCGGCCACCCCGGCGCCGAACGGGTCGCGGGCCACGAAGGCGGGCAGGATGGCCTCGCCCCCCACCACCAGCGACCCCTCGCCCCCGGCCACGACCGCCCCGTCGTCGCCCGGCCCCCCCAGCCAGTCGCTGGCGCCGAACACCTCCCGCACCAGGGCGATAGGCGCCTTCTCCCGCAGGCCCCGCGAGGAGCGGAGGGCAGCCACCAGTTCGGGCAAGCTTGCGTCCATGCCTGTGCTCCTCCGTGTGCACGTAGCAGTGCTCCTCCGTGTGCACGGAGCAGGGCTCCTACGTTGCACTAAAGTAGACAGCTCTCTACCATAGGGTACGTGGGCGCTCCCTTCCCCCTCGACCTCCCGCGCCGCACGGCCAAGCCTCGCGCCGTGGGGATCACCCACGTCCTGGACAAGGGGTTGCCGGCCCGGGAGCTGGACGGCGTGCTGGAGTCGTCCGGCGCCTACGTCGACGTCTGGAAGTTCGGGTGGGGCACGGCCTACGTGGACCCGGGTGTCGAGGACAAGCTGGCCATCCTGGCCCGCCACGGCGTTCTCGGCTGCGTGGGTGGGACGCTGTTGGAGGTGGCGTGGACCCAGCGGCGGGTGGAGGAGTTCCTGGACTGGGCCGATGCCCTGGGCTTCCCCTGCGTGGAGGTGTCGCGGGGCATGGCGCCCATGCGCCGGGACGAGAAGTATGAGCTGATCCAGGCCGCGGCCCGGCGCTTCACCGTTCTGTCCGAGGTCGGCGCCAAGGACCCGGGCGAGCGGATGCCGTGCCCGGACTGGGCGGAGGAGGTGGCGGGCGACCTGGCCGCCGGCGCCCGGTGGGTGCTGTGCGAGGGACGGGAGAGCGGCACGGTCGGCGTCTACCACCCGGACGGCAAGGTCCGGGAGGACGTGGTCGCCGCCGTGCTGGAGGCGGGCGGGGTGGAGCGGGTGGTCTTCGAGGCGCCCCGCAAGGACCAGCAGGCGTGGTTCGTCCGCCACTGCGGCGCCAACGCCAACCTGGCCAACATCCCCATCACCGAGGTGCTGGGCCTGGAGACCCTCCGCCTGGGGCTGCGGGCCGACACCATGAACCTTCCCGCACCGGTCGCTTTCTCGTGACGAACGTCGTCCCCGGCCAGTACCGCGGCGTGGCGGTGGCCGTGGTCGATGTCCCCCTCACCACCGAGGCCCTCACCCGGCACTTCACGGGCCGGGAGGCCTACCGCCACACCCGCTTCGTCGTGGCCCGGTCGGGCGGCGACACCGCCCTGGTCGGCGTGACCAAGGCGGGCGGCGGCGCGCTGTTCTCGCCCATCACCGCGGTCGAGATCCTGGCCCTGCCCCACGAGACGGCCTACGTGCGGGACCCCGAGGTCGACACGGCGGTCCCCTCGGCGCTGGGACGGGTGGCGGTGGAGCAGGCGGCCGGCGCCCGGTGCGTGGTGGTCGAGGGCCGCTACCGGCACGTCAGCTTCATCCTCGACCCCGCGCCGATCCGCATCCGGGTGGGCGACGTGGTCCCGCCCCGCCCGGCCAAGCTGCACGACCAGGCCCGGCGGGTGCTGGAGCTGGCCGAGGATCTCCCGCCCGTCGACCTGGTCCCCGACGTGGTCGACCTCGTCGACCTAGCCCGGGCCGCTCCCGCCGACCGCTACCTGCTGCCGTGCCGGGGCTCGGGGTTCACGCTCGGCGGGCCCGGGGCCCTGGCCTTCCTCGACGAGCGCCCCCCGTACGAGGACTGGACGCTGATCGGCTGCCAGCGCTCCCGCGACATCCACCAGTGGTTCTACGGCCGGGCCCCGTGCGGTTCGGTCGAGATGTGCCCCCGGCGCCTGTTCCCGGCCGACGGGAGCCCCCTGCTGACCAAGTGCTGCCTGTTGGAGAACGACAACGAGGCGGAAGGCACCACCGCCACCGTGCCGTGGGGGGCGACACTGAACCTGGTGAAGCAGGCCCTGGCCGGCATCGCCACCGCTGCGGATCCGGCATGGGCGCCCGCATAACCGAGTCCGAGCTCTACGCCCACCTGTGGGGGACCGCCGAGCTGCGGGCCGTCTTCGACGAGCGGGCCCGACTCCAGTCCTGGCTCGACGTCCTGGCCGCCCTGGCCCGGGCCCAGGCCGCCGCCGGGGTCATCCCGGCCGAGTCGGCCAAGGAGATCACCGCCGCGGCCGACGTCGACCGGCTCGACCTGGCCTTCGTGGCCGAGGAGACGCGGCGCACGTCGCACTCCACCCTCGGCCTCATCCACGGCCTGCAGCGCATCCTGCCCGAACCGGCCTCCGAGCAGGTGTACCTGGGGGCCACCGTCCAGGACGTCACCGACACCTGGACCGTCCTGGCCCTGCGGGCCACCGGCCGGGTGGTCTGGCGGGACCTGCGGGCCATCGAGGAGCTCCTGCTCGACCTGGCCGCCCGCCACCGGGACACGGCCATGGTCGGTCGAACCCACGGCCAGCCGGCGGCGCCGATCACCTTCGGCTTCAAGGCCGCGTCCTGGGCCGACGAGGTCCGCCGCCACCTCGACCGGTTGCGAGACGGCCGGGAGCGGTGGCTGGTGGGCCAGCTGGGGGGGGCGGTCGGCGTCCTGGGCTTCTACGGCGACGAGGCCCTGGCCGTGCGCTCGGCCTTCTGCGCCGAGCTGGGCCTGGCCGAGCCGGGCATCTCCTGGCTGACCTCCCGCGACCGTCTGGCCGAGTTCGCGTCCGTGCTGGCTCTGGCGTGCGGCACGCTGGCCCGCATCGGCACCGAGGTCTACGAGCTGCAGCGCCCGGAGATCGGGGAGCTGAGGGAGCCGACCACCACCGACGCGGTGGGCAGCATCACCATGCCCCACAAGCGCAACCCCGAGCGCAGCGAGCACCTCGACACCCTGGCCCGGCTGGTGCGGGGCCACGCCGGCGTGCTGCTCGAGGGCGTCGTCCAGCAGCACGAGCGGGACGGGCGGGGCTGGAAGGCCGAGTGGGTGGCCTTCCCCGAGGTCTGCCTGCTGACCGGGGTGGCCCTGCAGACGGCCAGGGACCTGCTGGCCGGCCTGGAGGTGGACGTCGGGGCCATGGCCGCCAACCTGCACGCCGGCGACGACCGCTCGGGCTCGGAACGGGTGCTGGCCGCCCTCACCGCCCGCCTGGGCAGGCAC
>JBOGIE010000275.1:0-4011 GCA_050742435.1 Acidimicrobiales bacterium
GTGGTCGCGCCGCGCAGGGCTCGTACGGAGGGGGTCACGGGCCGAATGTACTGCGGGGCTCGGCCGCCGCCTCGAGGGCCCGGACCTCCTCGACCCCGAGCACCCGCCACTCCGCCGGCTTCAGCCGGCGGTCGGCGAGCGGGCCGATCCGGGTCCGGACCAGGCGCCGCACCGGATGGCCCACCGCCTCGCACATGCGCCGGACCTGGCGGTTCCGGCCCTCGTGGATCACGAGGCGGAGCGCGCCCGGGGCGACGACCGACGCCTTGGCCGGCGCCGTCCTCCCGTCCTCCAGCTCGACCCCCTCCCGCAGCCGGCGCAGCTCGGCCGGGGTGGGCGTGCCCTCGACCTCGGCCAGGTACTCCTTGTCCACCCCGAACGATGGATGGGTCAGGCGGTGGGCCAGGTCGCCGTCGTTGGTGAGCAGGAGGAGGCCCTCGGTGTCGGTGTCGAGCCGCCCGACCGGGAAGACGCGGGGCTCGGCCGGCACCAGCTGGACCACGGTGGGGCGGCCCTGGGGGTCGGACGCCGTGCTGACCACGCCCCGCGGCTTGTTGAGGAGGTAGGTGACCAGCCCGGGCCGGACCGGGACCCGCAGCCCGTCCACCTCGATCCGGTCGGTCTCGGGATCGACCCGGCGACCGAGGACGGCGACCTCCCCGTTCACGGTGACCCGCTCCTCCTCGATCAGGATCTCGCAGGCCCGGCGGCTGCCCAGCCCGGCCGCGGCCAGCACTTTCTGCAGGCGGTCACCCTCGGATCTGGAGGCGCCCTCCCGCCGCCCGGCGTCAGCCGTCGTCGGCCCCCAGCCCCCGCTCCAGGGCCTCCACCACCTCGGGCCCGGGTACGAAGTCGGCCAACGGCGGCAGGTCGGCCAGGGAGTCGATGCCCAACCGCTCCAGGAACAGCCGGCTGGTGCCGTAGAGGATGGCCTGGCCGGGGCCGGGGTCGCGGCCGACCTCCTCCACGTAGCCCCGCTGGCAGAGGGTGCGGACGACGGCGTCCACGTTGACCCCCCTGATGACGGCCATCTGGGCCCGGGACACGGGCTGCTTGTAGGCGACGATGGCCAGCGTCTCCAGGGCCGCCGGCGACAGGCGGGCCGGCTGGCCGTCGAGCACGAACCGCTCCACGTAGGGGGCCAGGTCGGGGTGGCTCTGGAACCGCCACCCGCCCGCCACCCGGGCCAGCACGAACCCCCGGTCCTCGACCTGGTAGGCGGCGGCCAGCTCCTCGCACAGCTCGTCCACCCGGGCCGGGCTGACCTCCAGCAGCTGGGCCAGCAGCTGGGGCTCCACCGGCTCGTCGGCCACCATGAGGATCGCTTCGGCCGCCCGGGCGGCCTCAGATGCCACCTAGGACTCCCTCCGGGTGGCGTGACGCCACCCGAGCGGTCGTGGCCGCTCGGGCGGCCTCGCTAGCCAACTGGTGCCAGCCAGTGCGACATACGACACCACGTGTCACCAGTTCGGAGGGGGGCCGGGCTAGCCATCGTAGGAGTCCATGGTCGACAGGACGGCGCCGGCCTCGCCCACCCAGGAGACCTGGAGGTCGCCGAAGGTGACGGCCTGGTCGATCTCGACCAGGCCCTGCTTGTAGAGCTCGAGCACGGCGAGGAAGCGGACGATGACCTCCATGCGATCGGCCACGCCCTCGTTGAGCAGGCGGAAGGTGACCGGGCCGACGCCGGGCAGGAGAGCCAGCAGATCCTGGACGGCGTCTCCCACGCTCACCCGGATGGGCGCCACGTGGTCGAGCACCACCCGGGGCGGCGGGGTGGGCGACGACACCCGGAGCCAGGCGGCGTGGACGTCGGCCGGTGTGACGCCGGCCAGCAGGTCGGGGGCCAGGGCCAGGAACCGCTCCTCCAGGCCGGCGGTGCGGGGCAGCGACCGGCCGGCGGCCGACGCCAGTCGTTCGAGGGCGGCGCCCGCGTCGCGGAAGGTCTTGGCCTCGATGAGCCGGGCGAGGAGCAGGTCGCGCTGATCGAAGAGGGCCAGCTCCTCGTCGACCTCCACGTCGACCGGGCCGGGCAGGAGGCGGCGGGCCTTGAGGTCGACCAGGGTGGCGGCGATGACGAGGAACTCGGTGGTCAGCTCGAGGTCGAGGGCGCCGAGGCCGTCGAGGTGGGCCAGGAAGCCGTCGACGATGCGGCTCAGGGAGACGTCGTACAGGTCGACCTCGTCCCGCAGGATGAGGTGGAGCAGGAGGTCGAAGGGCCCCTCGAAGACGTCGGTCTGTACCGCGTAGGACACGGCGCCGACAATACCGGCCGGCCCTCGCCGGACCCCGCATACCATCCACGCCATGGCCCGCGTCCTGTCCGGCATCCAACCCACCGGAGACATCCACCTCGGCAACTACCTGGGCGCCGTCCGCCAGTGGGTGCACGACCAGTACGAGCAGGACTCCTACTTCTGCGTCGTCGACCTCCACGCCATCACCGTGCCCCGCGATCCGGCCGAGCTCCGGGCCAAGACCCTGGAGACCACCCTGGTCCTGGTCGCCGCCGGCCTCGACCCCGACGTGTGCACGCTGTTCGTGCAGAGCCACGTCCACGAGCACGCCGAGCTCTCCTGGATCCTGGAATGCGTGGCCAGCATGGGCGAGCTGCGGCGCATGACCCAGTTCAAGGACAAGTCCAAGGACGGCGAGGAGTCGGCCCGGGTGGCCCTGTTCACCTACCCGGTCCTGCAGGCGGCGGACATCGTCCTCTACGACGCCGAGCGGGTGCCGGTGGGCGAGGACCAGCGCCAGCATCTCGAGCTGTGCCGGGACATCGCCCTGCGCTTCAACCACCGCTACGGCGACACGTTCGTCGTGCCCGAGGCCGTCCTCCCCAAGGTCGGAGCCCGCATCATGGACCTGCAGCATCCGAACGGGAAGATGTCCAAGTCGTCCGAGTCGCCCCAGGGCACGGTGCTGGTGCTCGACGAGCCCGCGGTCATCGAGCGCAAGTTCAAGCGGGCGGTCACCGACACCGGCACCGAGGTGGCCTTCGACCCCGACAAGAAGCCGGGCGTGTCCAACCTGCTGCAGATCCTCGGTGCCGCCACCGGCCGCCGGCCCGAGGACCTGGCCGGCGGCTACACCCGGTACGGACCGCTCAAGGCCGACACCGCCGAGGCGGTGATCGAGCTGCTCCGGCCGGTACGGGAGCGCTACGCCGAGCTGGCCGCCGATCCCGAGGCGGTGCGGGCCACGCTGGAGCGGGGGGCGGCCAAGGCCCAGTCGGTCGCCGCCGCCACCCTGGCCCGGGCCCGGGAGGCGATCGGGCTGCTCCCGCGAGGCTGACCCGCCCGCGTATCCTGTTGGCCGTGACTCAGCCGTACCGGCCGCGGACCTCAGGCGCGGCGGCGGCCGTCGCCCTCCTGCTCATGGCGCTGACCCTCGTCGCCTGTGGCGACGACCCCAAGGCGCCCGCCACCACCGCCCCCGACGGGTTCACGGTGATGAGCGACGACAAGGAGGGCTTCGCCCTCGCCGTCCCGTCCGACTGGACCCCGATCCCCCTCAGCAACGACCCCGACGAGTTCAACAGGAACGCCAACGCCCTGCGCCTGGCCAACCCCAGGCTGGCGTCGATCCTGAACCAGGCCCGGATCCTCGGCCAGGCCGGCGGCAAGTTCATGGCCGTGGACCCCGAGGGGTCCCGCAGCATCAACCTCACGGTCGACAAGCCCGATCAGGAGACCCTCGACGAGGTGGTGCAGGCGTCGATCACCGCGCTCACCGAGTTCGGCGCCAAGAACATCGCCCAGGAGCCGACCACCCTGGCCGGAAAGACGGCCATCAAGCTCACCTTCCAGCTGCCGGTGCAGACCGACGACGGGGTGGTGGACACCGACGAGACCCAGCACTACCTGCTGGAGGACGACAAGGCATACATCCTCAGCATGCTGGCCACTCCGCCCGAGGTGATCTCGGCCGTCGTCTCCAGCTTCCGGATCAGGTAGCGGACACGCCCGCCTGGCCCTGGGCGCCGACCAGAGCCAGGTCTTCGCCCGCCCC
>JBOGIE010000276.1:0-3974 GCA_050742435.1 Acidimicrobiales bacterium
CCCTCGCTGGACGCTCCCGACCTGCCGGTCGACGGGTTCACCTGGCACAAGGCCCTCGATCCCGACGAGCTGCCCGAAGGGCGGGTCAAGACGGTGACGATCGGCCGGCGGTCGCTGGCCATGACCCATTACCGCGGGGGCTACGGGGCGCTGGACAACCGCTGCCCCCACCAGGGCGGCCCCCTGGGCGAGGGGTCGATCGAGAAGGGGTGGCTGCGCTGCCCCTGGCACGGCTACGACTACTCGCCCTGCAACGGCGCGCCTCCGCCCGGGTTCAAGGACGCGCCGGCCAGCTACCGCACCGAGGTCCGGGCCGACGGGGTGTACGTCGCCCTGCCGCCCGACGTGGAGCACGCCCGCACCGTCTCCGACGTGATGGTGGAGACCATGGTCAACTGGGGCGTCACCCACGTGTTCGGGATGGTCGGCCACTCCAACCTCGGTCTGGCCGACGCCTTCCGGGCCGCCGAGGAGCGAGGCGAGCTGACCTTCGTCGGGATCCGCCACGAAGGGGCGGCGTCGTTCGCGGCCAGCGCCTACGGCAAGCTCACCGGTGGGCTGGCCGCCTGCTTCGGCATCGCCGGTCCCGGGTCGACCAACCTCCTCACCGGCCTGTACGACGCCAAGGTCGACCGGGCGCCGGTGCTGGCCCTCTCGGGCCAGGTGCCGTCCAAGGTGATCGGGCGGGGTGCGTTCCAGGACGTCGACCTCAACGCCGCCTTCGCCGCCGTGGCCCGCTCCACCCACTGCGTCCTCGCCGACTCGGACCACGCCGAGCTGGTCAACCTGGCCTGCAAGACGGCCCTCATCGAGCGGGACGTGTCCCATCTGGTGTTCCCGGACGAGGTCCAGAACCTCCCGGCCAACGGGGCCAAGGCGGGCGGGCCGGCCGGCCGGATGGCCGATCGGGCCATCGCCCCGCCGGAGGACGCGCTGCGGGCTGCGGTCGACCGGATCGGCTCGTCGCGACGCCCGGTCTTTATCGTCGGAAACGGTGCCCGGCACCACATGGAGCCGGTCGTCGCCCTGGCCGAGCAGCTCGGCGCCCCGGTGGCCACCACGTTCAAGGCCAAGGGCCAGATCTCCGACCACCACCCGTTGGGCCTCGGGGTCCTCGGGCGGAGCGGCACCCCGATCGCCTCGTGGTTCATGAACGAGTGTGACCTCGTCGTGGCCTTCGGCGCCTCGTTCTCCAACCACACCGGCATCGCCTCGTACAAGCCGATCATGCAGGTCGACTTCGACCCCATGGCCCTGGGCCGGTTCCACGGGGTGGAGGTGCCGGTGCTCGGTGACGTGGGCGTGACCGCCCGCCTGCTGGCCGAGGCCCTGCCGCCCGACCCGCCCTGCCTGGATCACCGGCCCGAGGTGGCCGAGCGCTGGGCCATCTGGCGGGAGGAGAAGGCCCGCCGCCGCGGCGACGACTTCGGCCGCGGCGTCAGTTCGCCCGCGGTGTTCGACGTCATGAGCCGGCTGGTGCCCGAGGACGCCGTCCTGTGCGTCGACGTCGGGAACAACGCCTACTCCTTCGGGCGGTACTTCGAGGTCTCCGGGCGGCAGGACGTGCTCATGTCCGGCTACCTGGGCTCCATCGGTTTCGCCTTCCCTGCGGCCATGGGGGCGTGGGCCGCGGTGGGCGGGACGGGACGGCCACTGCGTTCGGGTTCGGGCCACCCTGGCCGGGCGGTCGTCAGCGTGTCGGGGGACGGCGGGTTCGGCCAGTACGCCATGGAGCTGACCACCGCGGTCAAGTACGGGATGAACATCACCCATGTGCTCCTCAACAACGGCGAGCTGGGCAAGATCAGCAAGGAGCAGCGGGCCGGCGAATGGCAGGTGTGGCAGACGAGCCTGCACAACCCCGACTTCGCCGCCTTCGCCCATCTGTGCGGCGCCGCCGGCCACCGGGTGGCCACCGCCGACCAGCTGGCCGACGCCCTGACCGCCGCCCTCGCCTACCCCGGCCCCGCGCTGGTGGAGGTGGTCGCCGACCCGCTGCTGGTGTAGGTCTTCAGGGGGTGGCGGCGAGCCGGCCCAGGCCATCGTCGATGAAGTCCAGAGCCGCCTCGGCCGAGGCGATGCCGGAGTACGGGAGGTAGGCGCCGAACGGTGCGTTCCAGTACGGGCCCTGGAGGCCCGCGGTGTCGTGGGGGCCGACGTAGGCGTACGGCTGGTCGGAGAACGAGTCGCCGGGGGAGAAGCCGACGTTCACCTTGGCACCGCCCTCGAGCTCGACGGTCACGGCCAGGTCGAAGTGCTCCGGCCACAGCTGCGCCTCGCTGACCGACCCGGCCGGTCGGCTCCCGGTCAGCTCGTCGAGCACCTGCTGGCCGAGGGCGTACCAGCCGCCCAGGAGCAGGGAGGAGGTGCGGTCGACAGTGAGATCCTTGTCCGGAGCGAACGGGGGCAGGTCGTGGCCCACGCCGGGATCGGGCGACAGGTCGATGCCCAGGAACTCCGCGCCGGCGCGCAGGGTGGTGATCGGCGTCGACTCCCCCGGGTCCCGGGCCAGCCGGTCGCCCCGTACGACGATGCGCGTGCCGTCCTCGAACGGCGGCGTCCCGAACCCCTCACCGACCGGCCGCAGCCCGATCCGCCCGGTGCGGGCCTTGCGGGCCGGCGAGATGACGTAACAGGCCAGGGCGCGCAGGGACTCGCGGGTCGAGGCGAACTCGGGCGGCAGGACGGGCAGCACCATGGTCTGAGTCTCTACCCCGCCCGGGCACGTTACAGCGGGGTGCGTGCCATCCCCGGGGTGTGCTGCTGATCGACGCGGCGAACGTGGTGGGATCCGGGCGGGCGTTCCGCCACCACAGAGAGGCGATGTGTTGAGGGGTTCGCGCCTGATGGCAAATATCCCTCGGGGCTGGCCCGATATGGCCGGTCGGAAACCGTTACCCAATTGTGACGCTCGAACCCTCTTGTTCGGGCGAGGTGGGGGTAGGACCAACCCATGGCGAACGATACGCCGAACGACGGTGGGCTCCCGGGCTGTTCGCCATGTCTCGCCGTCCGGGCGTCGCCGAGACCCGGAAGCACGCACTCGACGTGCCGGCCGATCTTTGCGCCGCTGGGGAACGGCATCTCTCGAAGGAAGGAGCGTGGGAAATGACACATCGCAACGTGACGTCATCGGGGTGTGTTGCCTCCGGGGCGCATCCGGTTCCGCTCGATGGAGGTGAGCTTCGTGGCCGAGGTTAGGGAGCCCGGTGGACTTGGATACAAGGTCATCACGGTCCTCGGTATTCTGTTCTTCCTGGTTGTCGTCGCCGTCCTCATTCGGTCGTACGACGACGACGACGCCGAGGTGAGCGCCGCAGGGCCGGTGGCCACGACACCGGCGCCGAACCCCTCACTCCAGGCGCCGACCGAGGTGCCGGTGGGCGCAGTGGCGACCGGCGGCGGTGGCACGGCCGTCGACGGTTCCGGCGCCGTGCTTCCGGTCGTTGTCGCACTGACCGCACTGACGATGTTGGCGGCCGCTGGCATGGCGGTCCTGCGGCGAACAGCCTGACGCCGGTGTGACCGGCGCGATCGACCGGCGGAACGAGAGGGGGGTCGCCTTGGCGACCCTCCTCGCCGCGGTCCTGCTCGCCGTCACCGCGTCGGGGGTTGTCGTCGCCCGAAACGCGTCGCCCCCCGAGCCGGTCGATGTTGCGCTTCCGCCGCCCGCCGAGGGGCCCGCGCCGCACGCGCCGGGGGCCCCGGCGGGCGACCCACTGCGCGTCCGGATCCCGGCGATCGGGGTCGTGGCCTCGCTGGTGCGGCTCGGGCTCAACCCAGACGGGACGATGGAGGTACCGAACTACGAGGAGGCCGGTTGGTACACGGGTGCCAGCCGCCCGGGCGACCGGGGTCCCGCCGTGATCGCTGCCCACGTGGACTCCACCACCGGACCGTCCGTGTTCTACCGGCTGAGGGATCTCCAGCCCGGCGATCTCGTCCACGTCGACTACCGGGGCGGGACGAGCGTG
>JBOGIE010000277.1:0-3973 GCA_050742435.1 Acidimicrobiales bacterium
TCGCGGTGCTGGCCCGCTACGGCGCACCGGACCTGGACGACGACGACGTCGCCGCCCTCCAGGACGTCCTCCTCAGCTCGGGCGCGGTGGAGGCGGTGGAGGCGGACATCGACCGCCTGGTGGCCGAGGCCGTCCAGGCCCTGCACTGTGCCGACTTCAGCCCCGAGGCCCGCGACGCCCTGGTCGAACTGGCCTCCTTTGTGGCCGGCCGCGACCGGTGAACCCGCCCACCCATTCCGAACCGGTGACATCCAGTGCGATATAGCGCACGACGTGTCACCAGTTCGGGGCGGGAGGGCGTGCGGTGAAGGTCGTGGTGGTGGGGGCCGGGCTGGGCGGGTTGTCGGCCGCCTGCCACCTGGTCGGGCGGGGCCACGACGTTGAGGTGCTGGAGCGGGCCGACGTGCCCGGCGGGCGGGCCGGGCTGTGGGAGACGGGTGGCTACCGGTTCGACACCGGCCCCAGCGTGCTGACCATGAAGGACATCCTGGCCGGGGCGTTCGCCGCGGCGGGGGCCGACATGGATAGCCACCTCACGCTCAAGCCGGTCGACCCGATGTACCGGGCCTGCTTCGCCGACGGCTCGGCCATCCACGTCCGCCACGGCCGGGAGGCCATGGTCGAGGAGATCCGCGAGACGGCCGGAGCGGACGAGGCCCAGGGTTTCGTCCGCTTCTGCGAGTACCTCACCGACCTGTACCAGCTCGAGCTGCCCAACTTCATCGACCGCAACTTCGACAACGTCCTCGACATCGCCAAGCCCCCCTGGCCCCTGTTCAACCTGGTGCGCATGGGGGGGCTGCGGCGGCTGTCGAACGTGGTCGGGTCCTACTTCTCCGACCCCCGGCTCCAGAAGCTGTTCTCGTTCCAGGCCATGTACGCCGGACTGTCGCCGTTCGAGGCCCTGGCCATCTACTGCGTGATCACCTACATGGACACGGTCGAGGGCGTGTACTTCCCCGAGGGCGGCATGCACGCCGTCCCCCGGGCGCTGGCCGGGGTGGCCGAGAAGGCGGGCGTCGAGTTCCGGTACGACACCACGGTCGACGCGGTGGTGCGGACCACCGACCACAAGGTGAGCGGGGTGCGGCTGGAGGGCGGCGAGGTGGTGGCCGCCGACGCCGTGGTGCTGAACCCCGACCTGCCCGTGGCCTACCGCGAGCTGCTGCCCGGCGTCCCCATGCCGCGGGTCGCCCGCAAGGGTCATTACTCCCCCTCCTGCGCGGTGTGGCTGGCCGGGGTGAAGGGCCAGCTGCCCCCGGGCGCCACCCACCACAACATCCACTTCGGGGCCGAGTGGGAGGGGGCGTTCGACGCCCTGCTCGAACGCGGGGTCCTCATGCCCGACCCGTCCATGCTGGTGACCAGCCCGACCGCGTCCGACCCCTCCCTGGCCCCGGACGGTCGGGTGTCGCTCTACGTCCTCGAGCCCACCCCGAACCTGGACGGCAAGGTCGACTGGACGAGCGAGCGGGACGGGCTCAAGGAGCGCCTGGTCGCCCGGGTGGCGGCGCTCGGGTACCCCACCGTCGACGTCGACGTGGAGCGCTTCGTGGACCCCACCGACTGGGAGCGACAGGGGATGGAGCGGGGCACGCCGTTCGCCCTGGCCCACAACTTCTTCCAGACCGGCCCGTTCCGGCCCAACAACGTCACCAGGCGGGCCCCGGGCGTGGTGTTCGTGGGCTCGGGCACCGTCCCCGGTGTGGGGGTGCCCATGGTGCTGCTCTCGGGGCGGCTGGCGGCCGAGCGGGTCGACCAGCTGGCCAAGAGCGGGTAGATGGTCACGCTCGAGGAGTCCTACGCCCGCTGCCGGACGCTCAACCGGCGCTACGGCACCACGTACTACTGGTCCACCCACCTGCTCCCCAAGGTCAAGCGCCACCACGTCCACGCCCTGTACGGCTTCTGCCGCTACGCCGACGACATCGTCGACGACCTGGGCAGCACCGCGACGCCCGGCCAGCGCCAGGCCGCCCTGGCCGACTTCGGCGACCGCTTCTTCGTCGACCTGGACCGGGGCGCGTCCGACGACGTCGTGCTCAAGGCCGTGGTCCACACGGTCAAGGCGTTCGACATCGACCCGGACTGCTTCCGGCGGTTCCTCCGCTCCATGGCCATGGACTTCACGGTCGAGACGTACGAGACGTTCGAGGACCTGCTCGACTACATGGACGGCTCTGCCGCGGTCATCGGCGAGATGATGCTGCCCATCCTGGAGCCGGTCTCATCCGAGGCCTACGGGCACGCCCGCGACCTCGGGATCGCCTTCCAGCTGTCGAACTTCCTGCGGGACGTGGCCGAGGACCTGGACCGCGGTCGGGTCTACCTGCCCCAGGAGGACTTGCGGAAGTTCGGGGCCGACCCGTGGCGGCGCCAGGCCACGCCCGAGTGGTGCGACCTCATGGCCTTCGAGATCGCCCGCACACGGCGCTACTACGAGTCGGCCGACCTGGGCATCCCCCTTCTCCCGCCCTCGTCGGCCCGCTGCATCCGCGGGGCCCGGCTGCTGTACTCGGGCATCCTCGACGAGATCGAGGAGGCGGGGTACGACGTGTTCGCCCAGCGGGTGCGCGTCCCGACCTGGAAGAAGCTGGCCGTGGCCTTCCGCATGTTGCAGCCCTGAGGCCCTGAAACACAGACGTCTCCTCGTCGTCCTGCTGCTCGTCGACGTCCTCGTCCTGTCGGGCGGGCTGTTCCTCGTCGCCGGCCGCTACTGGTCGGGCGACTACGACCTCGAGCGGGCCCTGGACCGCTTCCGGGAGAGCACCACGTCCACCGACGCCCAGCGGGGACTACCGGCGCCCGGCGTCTACCGGTACGCCACCACGGGCGGTGAATGGGTGTCGCTGTTCGACACCTACCGGGCGTACAGCGAGACCACCATGCGCATCGTCACAAACCGCGGGTGTGGGGTGCGGGAAGAGCAGTTCTTCGTCACCCAGCACCTCGAGTACTACGACCGGTGCGGCGACAAGCTGGTGAGCTACGGCACCGACATCGCCTACTGGTGGACCCACGGCACCCAGGACTTCGAGTGTGAGGGTGGCTCGTTCGACATGGCCGGGATGCGACCGGGCGACCGGGTGGAGTGGGACTGCGCCGACGAGGACACCCGGGCCCACCAGATCACCGAGTACATCGGCGACGAGACGGTGGAGGTCGAGGGCGTCCCCCTCCCGGCCCGGCACACCCGCTGGACCACCCTGTTCTCGGGGGCCACGATCGGGGGCGCCCTGGTCGACGACTGGTTCGACCCCGCCACCGGCCTCCTCCTGCGCGAGACCCGGGACATCTCCCTCCAGGTCGGCTCCCAGTTCGTGGGTCGCCTCGGCTACACCGACACGTCGGCATACACCCTGGTCTCGGTCACCCCCGCCCGCTGACCGACCGCCGAACCGGTGACGTCTGGTGCTGCATATCGCACCAGGTGTCACCGGTTCGGCTGAGGGCTACTTGGGAGTGGGCTACGGGTGGTTCCTGGTGTAGAAGAGCTCGAGCTGGATGCGGTCCGGGTCCTTGAAGCACAGGACCGAGCCGTAGTTTCTGTCGACCACGGGCGAGTGGACGACGTCCTTCTTCTCGAACCACCGCTCCCACTCCTCGAGGTCCTCCCGGCTGTTCACCTTCAGACCGAGGTGGTCGCCGCCCGTGCGGCTCGGGTCGAATTCCTCGCCCCGGTTCGAACGGTGCTGCTGCAGGCAGAGGATCACGTGGTTCTGGGGGTGGAGCAGCACCCACTCCTCGTACGCCTCCTCGCGGATCTCCTCGAGGGGTCGGAAGCCGAGCACCTCGCCGTACCAGGCCTTGCTGGCATGGCGGTCCCGGACCGACAGAGAGACGTGGGTGTTGGACGCCGCACAGGCTGAACACGGGCGGGCGGTGTAGCGACACGTAGGGCGGGGACGGGACGCGGGCGACCTTCAGGTTGCCCTTCGTCGCGTCCGGGGGTCAGGGTGCCGACGCCCTGTAC
>JBOGIE010000278.1:0-3938 GCA_050742435.1 Acidimicrobiales bacterium
GGCCAGCCCAGCACGGTCAGGACGGCATCGTCGGGCAGGGAGGCGGCGACCAACGCGGGGGTGGGGTCGTCCCGCAGGGCCTCGGCCGACCGCCACGCCTCGTGTTCCGGCTCGGGGGAGGCCACCACCCGGGCGGCCAGCCACCACAGCGGCCCCGACGCCGCCTGGCGGTCGACGAGCCGGCGGCAGGCCATGACCAGGGCCCGGGGGTCGTCGGCGCACCCGGCCAGGGCGGCGGCCGCCTCCCGGGCGACCATGCCGGGGTCCTCGCCCGCGGCCCGGGCCACCATCCGCAGGCGCTCCATGGGGTGCACGGCCAGCTCAGGTCCCCGGCTTGAACACCATGAGGAACAGGATCACGATCCAGAGGACGTTGATGATCCCGCCGAGGATGGCCGCGGTCCGGGCCCGCCGCTCCACCTCGGTGGCCTGCACGCCTTCGGCCCCGCTGCGCAGGGCGATCATCCTGCGCAGGTTCGGCACGTGGACGGCCACGGCCAGGGCGATGAGGGCGATGTAGAGGAGGAAGGACAGCGACACCCAGGCGTCGCTGAACTGCCAGGCGTCGTCGCTCACCAGGATGAGCAGGATGCCCAGGATGGGCACGGTGTAGACGGCCATGGTGGGGACCAGGCTCGTCACCTTCATCGTGGTCTCGGCCACCGCCATGCCTTCGGCGCCCGGCCGCTTGGCGCTCTCGGCACCGTAGAAGCCGGCGATGAACATCCCGCCGAAGCCGATGATGCTGGCCAGGATGTGCAACAGGAGCACCAGGTTGTAGAAATCGCTGTCGACGCCCACGGTCCCTCCCGACTTCGCTCACCCGAACATAGTTGGGTTACCTTCCTCCCGCCGTGGCAACCAACCCTCCCGCCGACCTGGTCCTCACCCCTACCAGCGGCCGCTCCCGCACCGTCCGTGAGTGGCTGACCACCTTTCACCTCCTGTTCGTGGCCGTGGACCCCAACGGCCTGCGCAGCAAGTGGATCGTGCCCACCGCGGCCCGGGTGCTGTCGGAGTACGAGCAGGCCGACTGCCGGGTGGCCTGGGTGGTCGCCGGCGGCGACGCCAGCGACGCCCGCCGCCTCCTGGGCCGCTGGGCCAGCGAGATCGTGACCTTCGTCGACCCCGAGCTGGAGGTGGTCAAGGCGTTCGGCATCCAGACGCTGCCGGCCGTCGTCCACCTCAACATGGACCTGACGGTGGTCAATGCGGTGGAGGGGTGGGACCCGCCGGCGTGGCGGGCGCTGGCCGCCGAGCTGTCGCGCCACATGTCGTGGAGCCGGCCCCACATCCCGGCGCCGGGCGACCCCGGTCCCTTCGCCGGCGCCCCCCTGCCCCGGATATGAGCGGCGCTTCGGGGCCTGTGGGTTAGGCCCGGGCCGTCCGCCGGGCCGGCTGCTCGGCCGCGCTGGTGAGGGACAGGGCGGCGAGCACCAGGAGCGACGTGGGGGCGTCGCGCAGCTCGCCCATGATGTAGGTCGAGCGGTTGATCGTGTCGAGGGCCGACATGACCGAGCGGGCACCGACTCTGCGTCGCCTCAGCTCCGAAGCCAGCACTGCCGCATGGACCTGCACGAGGTTGAACCTCCTTACCCGGCGTCTCGTACCACCCTCCGCCTTCGGCCCTGTGGAGCACAAGAGGCCATAAGCTGTGGACACTGTCACCTGGCGACGGGCACCCGGGGGTGCTTCGCACCACGCCCGTCGCATCCGGCGGGGCCCCAACCCCGCCGGCCGCTCGTCCCTGGCGCGCTACAGGACGCCGCCCCGGGTCATGGCCTCCACGTCGAGGATGCGCTCGACCTCGCCCGGCCGGAGCAACCCCCGCTCCAGCACCACCTCGCGCAGCGTCCTGCCCTCGGCCGCGGCCTGGTGGACGACCTCGGCCGCCGCCTCGTAGCCGATGTGGGGCGTCAGGGCGGTGGCCAGCGCCGAGGACGACTCGGCGTAGGTCCGGCACCGCTCGGCGTCGGCCACCAGGCCGGCCACGCACCGGTCGGCCAGCAGCCGGGAGACGGTGGACAGCAGGTGGACCGACTCCAGCAGGTTCCGGGCCATCATCGGCATGGCCGTGTTGAGCTCGAACGCCCCGGCCGTGGCCCCGAAGGCAATCGCGGCGTCGTTGCCCACCACCTGGGCCGCCACCTGGTAGGTCGCCTCGGGGATCACCGGGTTGACCTTGCCGGGCATGATCGAGCTGCCCGGCTGGAGGTCGGGAAGGCGGATCTCGGCGATCCCGGCCCGGGGGCCGCTCCCCATGAGCCGCAGGTCGTTGGCGATGCGGGCCAGGGACAGGGCGATGGTCCGCAGGGCGCCCGACGCCTCGACCACCGCGTCCCGCCCCCCCTGGGCCTCGAAGTGGTCCCGCGCCTCCCGCAGGGGCAGGCCGGTGGCCGAGGCCAGCCGCTCGATCACCGCGGCCGCGAACCCGGGCGGGGCATTGATGCCGGTGCCCACCGCGGTGCCGCCCAGGGCCAGCTCGGCCAGGCGGGGCAGGCAGGCGCGGGCCCGCTCGACCCCGTGCTCCACCGCGGTGGCGTAGCCGCTCAGCTCCTGGCCCAGGGTGACGGGCGTGGCGTCCATGAGGTGGGTGCGCCCGGCCTTGACCACCGAGGCGTTCTCCGACGCCTTGTGCCGGAGGGCGCTGGCCAGGTGCTGGAGGGCGGGCACCAGGTCGCCGTCGATCCCAGTGGCCGCGGCCAGGTGGATGGCGGACGGGAACACGTCGTTGGACGACTGCGACGCGTTGACGTCGTCGTTGGGGTGGACCGGCCGGCCCAGGCGCTCCGAGGCCAGGTGGGCAATGACCTCGTTGGCGTTCATGTTGGACGACGTGCCCGAGCCGGTCTGGAAGACGTCGATCGGGAAGTGGTCGTCCCACCGGCCGGCGGCCACCTCGGCGGCGGCGGTCACGATGGCGTCGGCGACCTCCCCGTCGACCACGCCCAGCCGGGCGTTGACCACGGCGGCCGCGCCCTTGATGGTGGCCAGGGCGGCCACCAGGCGGGGGTCGATGCGCACGCCGGAGATGGGGAAGTTCTCCGTGGCCCGCTGGGTCTGGGCCGCCCATTTGGCCCAGCTGGGGACCCTCACCTCCCCCATGGAATCGTGCTCGACGCGGTCCGTCTGCTCGTCAGTCATCCTGGGCGGACCGTACCTGAGAAGCCTTGCACCTGTGGACACGCAGGTCTAGGGTGCGGCGAACCGAGAACACCCCCGGCGACAAGTGAGGCCATGTGACCCCACGGCACCGGCGGCTCGGCGTCCTCGTCGGGATCGCACTGCTCTTCCCTTTGGCGGCGGCACCCGCTGCCTTCGGCGACCCCATCGCCGAGAAGCGGGCCGAGGCGGCCCGCCTGCAGGAGCAGATCGAGCGCCAGGGCGAGCAGGTCAGCATCATGGCCGAGCGCTCCAACCGGGCCCAGCTCAAGGTGGCCGAGATCGAGGGCTCGCTGGCCACGGCCCAGGCCGACGTGGCCCGCTCCGACCAGCGGCTGCAGCTGGTGCGGGGCCGGCTGGCACGGGCCGCGGTGCTGGCCTACGTCCACGGGGGCAGCAACGCGCTGATCAGCAAGCTGGTGCGGGGCGGCCAGGACGACATGGTGATCCGCACCCAGTACCTGCGCATCACCGCCGCCGACCAGCGCCGGATCATCGGTGAGGTCCGGGCCGCCAAGGAGGACGTCGAGGTCAGCCAGTCGCGCCTCGAGTCGGAGCGGACGGCGGCGGCCGAGGCGGCCGAGGTGGCGGCATCGGCCAGTCACGCGGCCATCCAGGCCGAGGACGCCCAACGGGCGGTTCTCGGGCGGGTGACGGGCGAGCTGGGCGAGCTGGTCGCCGCCGAGCAGGCCCGCAAGGAGGCCGAGGCGGCCCGCAACCGCCCGGCGCCGGTGGCCGAGGCCGCGCCGGACGGGCCCCGCATCACCGAGCCGCCC
>JBOGIE010000279.1:0-3919 GCA_050742435.1 Acidimicrobiales bacterium
CCGCCACAGAGGAGGCAGTGCGGGTCGTCCTCGCCCGCCCGCAGGCGGTCGAGCACCGGCTCCATCGGCCCCCGATCGCCGCAGGCCAGGCACATGGCCTCCCGCATGGTGCCGTGGAGCTCGACGACCTTCGCCGGGTCGTGGCCGGCCCGCTGGTGCAGCCCGTCGATGTTCTGGGTGACGAGGGTGTGGAGGCGTCCCTGGCGCTCGAGCTCGACCAGGGCCAGGTGGCCGGGATTGGGCGATGCCGTCCAGGCCGGCGAGGCCAGGCGCATCTGCCAGGTGCGCCGGCGCACGGCCGCGTCGGACACGTAGTCGGCGATGTTCGAGCTGCGCATGGCGGCCGGATCCTTGGTCCACACGCCTTGGGGGCCCCGGAAGTCGGGGATGCCGGAATCGGTGGAGATGCCGGCGCCGGTCAGGGCCACGATGCGCCTGGCTCCCGCCACCACCGCCCGCGCCGCATCTGCATCCATCCCTTGACAGCCTAGCCCCGTGTCAACTGTAATGAAATGACACGAGCTTCCCCGCTGATCTCCCCCTCTCTCGCGGTCCCCGTCCCGGAGGCTTCCTGTTGAGCACGGTCTCGCTGCTCCCGGCGGACATCCCGTCCGTCACCGTCCTGCCCGTCCGCCCCTGGCCCGACGGCGTCATCGACGCCCTGGGCCACGACCCCCGTTCCGCCTACGTCGAGCGCTTCTGGCTCGGCATCCTCGGCCCGTCCACCACCTGGCTCCTGCGGTACCTGGCCAACCGGCTCGACGCCTCGCCCGAGGGGTTCGACCTCGACCTGGCCGCCACCGCTCAGGCCCTCGGCCTGGGCTCCAAGGGCGGCCGCCACTCCCCGTTCATGCGGGCCCTGTCCCGCTGCTGCCAGTTCGACGTGGCCGAGGCCCGGCCCGACGGCACCCTGGCCGTCCGCCGCAAGCTCCCGCCCCTGACCCGGCGCCAGATCCTGCGCCTCTCCCCCGAGCTGGCCGCCGCCCACCAGGCCTGGCAGGAGGCCCAGCTGCAGATGCCCGCTCACGAGCAGCAACGCCGCAGGGCCCGGCGCCTGGCCCTCAGCCTCCTCGAGCTGGGGGAGGACGCCGAGGCGGCCGAGCAGCAGCTCACCCGCTGGCGGTTCCATCCCGCGCTGTGCCGGGAGGCCACGGCGTGGGCCGTCGAGCGTCACGGCCGCCCCGGCGAGCCGGCCGGTGCCGACCCGGCGGCGTAGTTCCCCCCCATCGCCGGCGGCCGGGGTTCCCGCCCCCCGGCCGCCGGCGCCCCCTCTACTCGGGGGGCGCGCCCGGCGGCGGGAGAAGGCCCAGCTGGCCGAACAGGCCCAGGCCGTCGATCTCCTGCCAGCGCTCGGCGATGCGGCCGTCGCCGTCGAAGCGGTAGATGGCCATGCCCGTCCAGCGCAGCGACCGGCCGGAGGGCGGCAGGCCCATGAACGCGCCGTCGTGGGTGCCGGACGCCACCCCGTAGACGGCCACGAGGTCGCCCTCGGCCACGATGAGGTCGATGGTGGTGTGGAAGTTCGAGAAGGCGGTGGCGAAGCCGATGTACGCCTGCTTGAACTCCTCGGGCCCGTGCATGTCGCCGGCCGGGCCGCCGTGGTTCACGAAGTCGGGCGACAGCATGTCGTCGTAGACGGTCAGGTCGTTGGCGTGCGACCGCTCGTAGAACTGGCGGACCTTGGCCTTGTTGCCCTCGATGTCAGCGGGTGCGCTCATTCCGGCACGGTACCCGGCGGGGTGCGGCCGGGGGGGGTGCTGGCACCCCCTTGGAAGAGGCCTGCCACCACCGTTTCAGTCCCGGGAAGGATCTGCCGAAATAGCGGTTGAAGAGGTCGATCTCACGAGGGGGATGTTCGACGATGGCGCACGACGTGGCACCGAACCTGGCCGAGCACCGGCTGCGTCGCGCCGAGGCCGCCCGGGTCGACCTGGCCACCGGCCTGAACCCGTACGGGCCGCCCCAGTCGGTCCTCGACGCCCTCCGCTCCCTGACCTCAGACGACGTGGCCCTGCCGCCCCGGTCGGCGGCCGAGCGCCTGGAGGCGGCCTACGCCCGCCTGCTGGGCGTCCCCCCGGCCCAGCTCCTCGCCGGGCGGGGGCCCTCGGAGTTCCTCTGGGACCTGGCTCGGATGGTGCCGACCTCCTCGGTGGCCGTGCCTCTCCCGGCCTGGGGTGAGGTGCTCGACGTGTTCCCCGGCCGCGGTTTCACCCGCTACCCGGGCGAGCAGCTGCCCTCGGTCGAACAGGTCGACGAGGCCCTCGACGCCGCCGAGCTGGTCGTCATCTCCAACCCCCAGATCCCCACCGGCGTGGTCCTGGACCGCCAGGCGCTGGTCGAGGTGGCCCTGCGCCACCCGGCGTCGACCCTGGTCGTGGACGAGTCGGCGGTCGACTTCCTGCCCGACCCCGATGCCGTCACCCTGGTCGGCACCGAGGCCGACAACGTGATCGTCCTGCGCTCCACGGCCGAGTTCTACGGCACGGCCGCGGCCCGCACCGGCGTGGCCTGGAGCCGTGACCCCCACCTGCTGCACACGCTGTTCGGCCACCGCGAAGCCCTGCCCGTCTCCGGGCTCGACGTGGTCGTGGCCGAGGCCGCCCTGGCCGCGGTGGGCTGGGCCGCCGACGCCCGCCGCCGGCTGGCTGCCGATGCCGCCTGGCTCGACGAGGCGCTCCGCCCCCTGGGCGGCCGGCTGGTCGCCAGCGCCCTGCCCTACCGCTGCATCATCTCCGACTCCGCCGGCGAGTGGACCTCTGCCCTGGCCGCCGCCGGCATCAGTGTCCGGGGCCTCGGGCCCCGGCATGGTGTGCACCCTGGAGCCCTCGGCATCTTCGCCCCCCGAGAGGTCGAGCGCTCCGTGCTGGCCGCCGCACTTGGCGCCGTGCACGCCACTCCCCCGGCCTTCAGCGAGGCCGGGTAACGCCCCTGGGCGGCTCGGCCAACCCCCCGTGGCCGAGCCGCCCGTACGGGGCCGGTCGTCAGCGCCGACGCTGGTGCCGCAGCTCCTCGGACAGCATGAGGTCGTCGGGCACCGCCTCGGTGCCGGTGACCACGTCGTAGACCCGCAGCATGTCCACGGTGGCGGCCACGTCGTGGACCCGCAGGATCTGGTCGGGGACGTGGCGGAGGGCGGCGATGGCGCCGAGCGTGCCCGCGTCGCGCTCGGCCGGCGGCCGGGCGGTCAGGGCGCCGATGAAGTCCTTCCGGGAGAGGGCCAGCAGGACGGGCCGGCGCAGCTCGACGACCGGGCCCAGGTGCCGCAGCAGGGCCACCGTCTGGGCGGGGGTCTTGGTGAAGTCCACCCCCGGGTCCATCACGATCGACTCGCGGTCGACGCCGGCCTCGACGGCCGCGGCCATGCGCTCGGCCAGGAACTCGGCCACCTCCTGGGACACCTGCCTGTACAGCCCGGGCTCCTGGCGCCGGACGAGCGGCGGGGCGGCGGTGTGCATCAGGACCAGGCCGGCGCCGGCCTCGGCGCACAGGCGGGCGAGGGTCGGCTCCCGCAGGCCCGACACGTCGTTGACCAGGTGGGCGCCGGCGTCCAGCACCGCCTCGGCCACCGCCGGCTTGAACGTGTCGACCGAGACCAGCACGTCGGGGCGGGCGTCGACCAGGGCCCGCACGACGGGCACCACGGCGCCCGCCTCGTCGGCGGCGTCGACCGGCTGGCGCCCGGTGATGGCCGACTGGGCGCCCACGTCGAGGGCGCCCGCCCCCTGGGCCACCAGGGCCAGCGCCCGCTCGACCACCGCGTCCACCGTGCGGGCGCCCGGGTCGGAGAACGAATCGTGGTTGGCGTTGACGACGCCCATGACGAGCGGTCGCGACCACTCGAAGGTGGCGTCCCTCGTCCGTAGGCGGGCCATGACGACCTAGGCTGGCAGGCCGATGGAGGTGCTGCCCACGCCGGCCG
>JBOGIE010000280.1:0-3805 GCA_050742435.1 Acidimicrobiales bacterium
AGCACGCACTGGCCCTCGTGGCTGCAGGCCCCGTTCTGGTGGGGTTCGCCGAAGTCGCCGGCCACGATGGGCCCGTCGACCGCGCTCACGATCTGGCCCAGGGTGACCTCGGCGGGGGGCCGGGCCAGCACGTAGCCACCACCCACGCCCCGCTTCGACCGCACCAGGCCGGCGCCCTTGAGGGCCAGGAGGATCTGCTCCAGGTAGGGCTGGGGGAGCCCCGTCCGCTCGGCGATGTCGCGCACCGAGGTGGGCTTGGCGCCGTCGGCGTGAAGGGCCAGCGAGAGGAGAGCCCGGCTCGCGTAGTCACCACGGGTCGACACCTTCACGCCTCCCATCCTACGGCGGAGTGGCCGGCTCCGGGTGGAGCGGGTCTAGGTTGGCGGCGCATGGAGGACCTGGAGCCGCCCACCGTGCCGGACTACGGCGGCGCATGCATCGACCGCGTGGTCGCCGCCGCCCTGGGCCGGGGACCGGACGGCAACCCCTCGCCCTCGCCGGCCTGGCTGCCGGAGCCCGCCGTGGGCGCCTCCCAGGTGGTCCTGCTGGTGCTCGACGGGCTGGGCTGGGTCCAGCTGCAGGAGCGCCCTGGTCTGGCGCCCACCATGACCGCCATGGCCGGGCGACCCCTGACCACGGTGGCCCCCTCGACCACCGCCGCCGCCCTCACCTCGCTCACCCTGGGGGCCCCGCCCGCCACCCACGGGGTGATCGGCTACCGGCTGCGGGTCGACGGCGACCGCGTCCTCAACGTCCTGCGCTGGAGCACCTCGGCCGGCGACGCCCGGGGCAGCATCCCGCCCGAGGAGTTCCAGACCATGGAGCCCTTCGGCGCCACCAAGCCGCCGGTCGTGACCCGGGCCGACGTGGCCGAGTCGGGCTTCACCCGGGCCCACATGGCCGGCGCCCGCATGTACGGCTGGCGCATGCCCTCCACCATCGTGGCCACCGTGGACACGCTGCTGCGGGACGGTGAGCGGTTCGTCTACGCCTACTACGACGGGGTGGACAAGGTGGCCCACGAGTTCGGCTTCGGGCCGACCTACGACGCCGAGGTGGTGGCCGCCGACCGGCTGGTCGCCGACCTGCTCGAGATCCTGCCTCCCGGGGCGGCCCTGATGGTCGTCTCCGACCACGGCCAGGTCGACGTGGGCGAGCGGGTCGTCAGCCTCGACCCCGAGGTCGTCGACTCCACCACCATGCTCTCGGGCGAGGGCCGGTTCCGCTGGCTCCACGCCCGGCCCGGCCAGCTGGAGCGCCTGGCCGAGGCCGCCCACCGGCACTACGACGCGGTGGCCTGGGTGCGGACCCGGGACGAGGCGGTGGCCCAGGGGTGGTTCGGCGGCCCCCTGACCCCCGAGGTGGCCGACCGGCTGGGCGACGTGGTGATCGCCCCCCGGGAGGCGATCGCCGTGCTCGACCCGGCCGACCCGGGCGAGCAGTGGATGCGCTGCCGCCACGGCTCCCTGACCGTGGCCGAGATGCTGATCCCCCTGCTGGCTAGCCGGGGCTGAACTGGGGAAGGATCGTCCGTATGGCCGACCAGAACCCTCTCCGCCCCGAACCGCCCCGTCCCGGCCCGCCGACCGCCCTGGTCGTCGCCGCTGAGCAGTCCCAGGACGAGGAACGGACCGAGTCGGTGGCGTCCCCGGCCAAGGTGCTGCGCATCGGGTCGATGACCAAGGAGCTGCTCGAGGAGGTGCGCCGGGCGCCCCTCGACGACGCCGGTCGCACCCGGCTGCGGGAGATCTACGAGACGTCGGTCCGGGAGCTGGCCGAGGGCCTCTCCGGGGACCTGCGAGAGGAGCTGGCCCGGCTGAGCTCCCCGTTCTCCGAGGACACCCCCAGCGACTCCGAGCTGCGGGTGGCCCAGGCCCAGCTGGTGGGCTGGCTGGAGGGCCTCTTCCACGGCATCCAGGCCGCCATCTTCTCCCAGCAGATGGCGGCCCAGGCCCAGCTGCAGCAGATCCGCCGCCCCGGCCTGCCCCCCGGCGCCCCCGACCCGGGCGGCGACCCCGCCGCCAACCGCCCCGGCACCTACCTGTAGCGCGGCGGCCGGTCAGGACGTCGGGCCCAGCTGGCCCAGCCTGGCCACGTGCCTGGTCAGCTCCTGGCAGGCGAATGCGTAGGCGTCGGCGTCGTCCCGCACGCTCGGCAGCTTGGCCAGCAGCTCGGTCACGACCGCGTGGTGCCGGGTGAACTCGTCGACTCCGGAATCGTCCATGGCCCACGTTAGGGCGACGGTCCGGACCCTCGGCCACGGTGCCCTGGCCGCCGAGGACTTCGTCGCCCTGTGCCGGGGCGCCGCCGTCGACACGGTGGTCGACGTCCGCCGCTATCCGGGCAGCCGCCGGTACCCGCACTTCGGGAGCGAGGCCATGGCCGGCTGGCTGGCCGATGCCGGCCTGGCCTACCGCTGGCTGGCCGGCCTGGGGGGGCGGCGCCGGCCCGGTCCCGATTCGCCCAACGTGGGCCTGCGCAACCCCCAGTTCCGGGCCTACGCCGACCACATGGCCACCGAGGAGTTCGGCCAGGCCTGCGCCGAGCTGCTGGCGCTGGCCGGGGCGGCGGCCGTGGCCGTGGTCTGCGCCGAGTCGGTGTGGTGGCGCTGCCACCGCCGGCTCCTGGCCGACCATCTCGTGCTGGTGGCCGGCGCCCGGGTCGAGCACCTGTTCCACGACGGGCGGCTGGTGGCCCACCCGCCCAGCCCCGAGGCCCGCCGGGCGGGTGGCCGCCTCGTCTACGACGCCGACGGCCAGCCGGCGCTGTTCTCCTGACCGGGCACCGGGGTAGAAGCAGGTCGATGCTTCTCCTGGCGGCGGCCCAGTCGAACGACGCCATCGTGGGCCGGTCGCTCACCGCCCGGGACTGGATGGTGGCCGCGGCCATCGTGGTCGTCGGGTTCGCCGCGGCGCGCGTCGTCCGCTCCGTCGTGGTCCGGGCGGCCAGCGGCGACGACGACGAAGGGGTGGCGGCGGAGACCGTCGGCCGCTTCGTGGGCCTGGTCCTGGCCGCGGTCGCCCTGGTCTACGCCCTGGGTGTCATCGGCGTGCGCCTCGGACCCTTGGTGGGCGCCCTCGGCATCGGTGGTCTGGCCCTGGCCTTCGCCGGCCAGAACATCCTGGCCAACTTCCTGGCCAGCATCATCCTCCAGCTCCGGCACCCGTTCCGGCGGGGCGACCAGGTGTCCGTCGCCGGCTGTGAAGGGACGGTCCAGGACGTCAACTTCCGCACGGTCGTCCTGCGCACCTTCGACGGGGAGCGGGTCCTCGTGCCCTGCGCCCAGGTGTTGAGCACGCCGATCGTGAACTACACGACCCTCGGCCGGCGCCGGACGACGGTGGCGGTGAGCGTCGCCTACGAGACCGACCTCGACCGGGCCCTCGCCGTCCTGGCCGACGCCTTGGGTCGGGTCGACGGTGTGGCCGCCCGGCCGGCGCCCGAGGTCTGGGTGGAGTCCTTCGCCGACTCCGGCATCTCGCTGGCCCTGCGGTTCTGGCACGCGCCCGACGTGGCCACCATGTGGCGGGTCCGCAGCGAGGTGGCCGTCGCCGCCAAGCGGGCCCTCGACGCCGCCGGCATCGGGATCCCCTTCCCGCAGCGGGTGCTGCGCTTCGTACCCGACGAAAGGCAGGGATCCGTCCCCGACGACCAGGAAGCGCCCGAGGGCTCGTCCCAGCGGAGCTGACCGGTCCGGCTCAGGCGCCGGTCGTCCTCCCGCGGTCGCGGCAGGCCCGGTCGGCCAGCCGGAGGCGCCCCCCGTGGGTGTGGGCCTGGCGGGCGGCGTCGACGATGAGGGGCACGG
>JBOGIE010000281.1:0-3801 GCA_050742435.1 Acidimicrobiales bacterium
GAGGGCGACGACGTGACCGCCATGTACGGCCGGACCCGGGCGGCCGGCTTCGGCGCCGAGGTGAAGCGCCGGATCATGCTGGGCACCTACGCCCTGTCGGCCGGCTACTACGACGCCTACTACGGCCAGGCCCAGCGGGTGCGGACGCTGCTCATCCGCGACTTCGAGGTCGCCTACGAGTCCTACGACCTCCTGCTGGCCCCCACCACGCCGACCACCGCCTTCGCCCTGGGGGCCAAGACCGACGACCCCCTGGCCATGTACCTGTCCGACGTGTGCACCATCCCGTCCAACCTGGCCGGGCACCCGGCGGTCTCCCTGCCGTACGGGGTGGGCGACGACGGCCTGCCGGTCGGCGTGCAGCTCCTCGCCCCGGCCCTGGGCGAGCCGGTGCTGTTCCGGGCCGCCGCGGCACTAGAGGCGAGCCTCGGATCCGACACAGCGGCGAGCCTCCGATGAGGGCGAGCGGGTGGGAGATGGTGGTCGGGCTGGAGGTCCACACCGAGCTGGCCACCGCCACCAAGCTGTTCTGCTCGTGCCGCAACGCCTTCGGGGACGAGCCCAACACCAACATCTGCCCGGTCTGCCTGGGTCTGCCCGGGTCCCTGCCGGTCCTGAACCGTAAGGCGGTGGAGCTGGCCATGCGGGTGGGGTCGGCCCTGCACTGCCGGGTGGAGCCCTCGATCTTCCACCGGAAGAACTACTTCTATCCGGACATGCCCAAGGACTACCAGGTCAGCCAGTACGACCAGCCGATCAACGTGGGCGGCCGGCTGGAGCTGCCGGACGGCTCCCGGGTGGGGATCACCCGGGCCCACATGGAGGAGGACACGGGCAAGACCACCCACGTGGGCGGGGGAGGCGGGCGCATCCACGGGGCCGACCACTCCCTTGTCGACTACAACCGGGCCGGCGTCCCGCTGGTCGAGATCGTCAGCGAGCCCGACATCCGCTCGGCCGACCAGGCCAGGGCGTACGTGAACGAGCTGCGGGGCATCCTGGTCGCCATCGGAGCCTCCGACGCCCGGATGGAGGAGGGGTCGCTGCGGATCGACGCCAACGTCTCCGTGCGCCGGGCCGGTGCTGCGGGGTACGGCACCCGGGCCGAGATCAAGAACCTGAACTCCGTGCGCTCGTTGGGCCGGGCCCTCGAGTACGAGTTCCGCCGCCAGGTGGGCCTGCTCGAGGCGGGAGAGGAGGTCGTCCAGGAGACCCGCCACTGGAACGAGGACGAGGGTCGCACGTCGTCCATGCGCTCCAAGGAGGAGGCCTACGACTACCGGTACTTCCCCGAGCCCGACCTCGTGCCGCTGGCCCCGCCCGGGGAGTGGCTGGAGGCCGTGCGGTCCGGGTTGCCGCCGTTGCCGGCGGAGCGCCGGGCGACCCTGGCCGGGGTGGCGGGCGTGGAGCCGGGCGACCCGGCCGTGGGCACCGTCGTCGCCCTGGGCCTGGACGGCCTGGTCGCCGCCGCGGTCGGCGCCGGGGCCGACGGCCGGCTGGCCCTGACCCGGGCGGCCAACGAGCTGGCCAACCGGGCCGCGCCCGACCCGGCCGCCTTCGCCAAGGTGCTCCGGATGGAGGGCGACGGCCGCCTGACGGCCACCCAGGCCAAGGCCGTCCTGGCCGAGGTGGTGTCGTCCGGGGGAGACCCCGAGGCAATTGCCTTCAACATGGGTTTCGTCACTGTCGATGCCGATGTAATCGAGGATGCCGTGCGAGAGGCCATCGCCCGTTACCCCGACGAGTGGGCGCGTTTCGAGGCCGGCGAGGCCAAGCTGGCCGGCTTCTTCGTTGGCAAAGTCATGGCGGCCACCTCAGGAAATGCCAACGGGAAGGTCGTGATGTCGCTGCTGGCCGCCTATCGAGAGGCCCGTCAGACGTAACCTCCGCATCATGAGCATCGTGAAGATCAACGCCATCACCGTGCCGGCCGAGCGGGCCGACGTCATGGCCCAGCGGTTCGCGGCCCGGGCGGGCGAGGTGGGCAAGGCCGAGGGCTTCGAGGAGTTCCAGCTGCTGCGCCCCGACGACGACCGCACGACCTGGCTGGTCTACACCCGGTGGCGGGACGAGGCGGCGTTCGAGGCCTGGCGGTCGTCCCAATCCTTCTCCCAGGGCGGCTCCCATGGCGGCGGAGCCGCGGCCCAGGCCGGCCAGCAGGCGCAGGGTGGGCCGGTCGCCACGGGGAGTGAGCTGTGGTCGTTCCGGGTGGAACAGCGCGAAGAAGCGCCCTGAGTGATCTCTTGAGCCGAGATGGTGGCGTCGGGCCTCTCCGGTCGGTTAGTCTGCGCGCCGTCCGTCCCTTTGGGACCGCTCGCCCTTGGGGGCATGCGCTGGCGGGACAAACAGGTGGGGATGTGCGCAAGATGAGCCAAGGAGACGCCCGATGAGGACTCGGATGCAGAAGCTACGAGTCGCGGTGCTGGCCGCAGTGACGCTGGGGGCGGCGGTCCTCTTCTACAGCGCCAACCCGGCCCACGCGGACGTGGATGCGGTGGCGGGGAGCGCCTTCGGCGCGTCCATCACCTCTGACCTGCTCGGCACCGTGCTCGCCCCGTCGCCGCCGGGCATCTCCGGCAGCGCCACCGAGCCGGTCGACGGGTACGGGCCGGTGTCGGCCAGCAACTGCCCCCTGCCGGTGGGGACGACGATCTGCGTCCAGATCCCCGGCGTGGTCTCGATCGGGGTGATCAACGCCTCCACCCAGGGCGCGGGCGTGGCCGGCGAGAACCATCTGGGCTTCGCCACCAGCTCGGCCAGCGTGGCCGACGTCGCCGTGGGCTCGGCCCTCAACGGCCTGTTCGCCCAGGCCGTTTCCAGCACCTGCACGGCCGACGGCAACGGGGCGCGGGGCTCGACCGAGATCGTGGGCGGCACGTTGGGCGGCAACCCGATCCTCCAGTCCCCGGCCGTAGGCACCTCGCTGTCGATCCCCGGGATCCTCGAGGTGGTCCTGAACGAGCAGCTGCCGATACCTCCCGCCACCGCCATCAACTCGCCGGGCAACGCCGGCATCATCGTCAACGGCGCCCGGATCACCGTCCTGCCCAACGTCCTCGGCGTGGGCACGGTGAACATCATCCTGGCCCAGTCGGTGTGCGCGGCGGCCGGTCCCAACGTCAACGTGGTCCAGACCACGACCACGTCGAGCACCGTGGCCCCGACCACCTCCAGCACGGTGGGCCCGACCACGACGACCACCGTGGGCCCGACCACGACCACCACCATGGGCCCGACCACGACGACCTCCACGGTCCCGCCGGTCATCACGACCACCACGTCGACCACCCCGCCGGTCATCACCACGACCACCACGAGTCCTCCGGGCGCCGGTGCGGGCAACAACGTCAACATCTGCATCGCCGGCGACGGCGGGAGCGGCGGCACGGGCATCGGCACGGGCGGCAACGCCACGTCGAGCGGCACCGGTACGGCCACCGGCGGGTCCGGTACGGGTAGCGGCGGCGCAGGCGGTGCTGGCGGCGACGCCTGCAACGGCGGCATCGGCGGCATCCCGATCCCGATCACCATCCCGAACCTCCCGGCCGCGGGCGGCACCAACGTCAACATCTGCAACGCCGGCGACGGCGGCGACGGCGGGGCCGGCCTCGGCTCCGGCGGCAACGCCAACGCCAGCGGCGGCTCGGCCACGGGCGGGGCCGGCAGCGGCACCGGCGGGGCCGGCGGCGCCGGCGGCGACGCCTGCAACGTGACCCTGACCGCGGCCACCACCGTTCCCGGCGGCGGCGGCGGTGGCGGCGGAGGCGGCGGCGGTGGCGGCGGCGGCGGCGCCGGTGGTGC
>JBOGIE010000282.1:0-3794 GCA_050742435.1 Acidimicrobiales bacterium
GGGTCGCACGGCGGTAGTGACCGCCATCCGACCCTGCAGCTCGCATCGGTCCACGGGAGTACGGCATTGAGCTCCGGCGCGTCATCCTCAAACACAGGCACCCCCGCGGGCGCCGACGCCGGTGACCTCCGCGTCATCGTGTCCAGCGCCGGGAGCGGGCACGAGGTCCGGCTGCTCGGGGAGCTCGACATGTCCACCGCCTCCCAGCTCCGGGACGAGCTGGTCCGCTTGGCGTCGGACGGGGCCACCCTGGTCACCGTCGACCTCAGCGACCTGGCCTTCATCGACTCCACCGGGCTGTCCGTGCTCATCACCGGGCTCAAGCGCCTGCGCCAGCAGGGGGGCGACATGGCGCTGCGCTCCCCCACCCCCGGCACCCGCAAGGTGCTGGAGATCACCGGCCTGACCGAGGTCTTCGCGATCTCCTGACCGCCGTCCCGCCCGGGCGGGCCGGGCCGGCCGGACTGCCGCCTCTCGGGACCTGACCTCGACCTTCCCGGGCGCCTCCTTGCGCCCCGAAAAGCCCCCCAGCTCGGCCCCCGAGAGGCGGCAGTCGTCTCCTAGACGGTCGAGCGGGCCGATCGTGACGCGCCGGGCCGACATTTTCGGACCCCGGGCCCGGCTCTAGGCTGGCCGACCATGCCCGACGGTGCGCCCTGGTGGAGGTCGGCGGTCTTCTACCAGATCTATCCGCGGTCCTTCGCCGACTCCAACGGGGACGGTGTGGGCGACCTGGAGGGCATCCGGACCCGGCTCGACCACCTGGCCTGGCTGGGCGTGGACGCCATCTGGATCTGCCCCTTCTACCGGTCGCCCATGACCGACTTCGGCTACGACGTGGTCGACCACTGCGACGTCGACCCGCTGTTCGGCACCCTGGACGACTTCGACCGCCTGCTGGCCGACGCCCACGCCCGGGGCATCCGGGTCATCGTCGACTGGGTGCCCAACCACACGTCCGACCAGCACCCATGGTTCGTGGAGGCCCGGGCCTCCCGCGACAGCCCCCGGCGGGACTGGTACCTGTGGCACGACGGCCCCGGCACCGGCCGGGGCGGGCGGCCCAACAACTGGAAGGCAGCGTTCGGGGGCGACACCTGGACCTGGGACGACGCCACCGCCCAGTGGTACCTCCACCTGTTCCTGCCCACCCAGCCCGACCTGAACTGGCGGAACCCGGAGGTGGAGGCGGCCATGCACGACACCCTCCGCTTCTGGCTCGACCGGGGGGTGGACGGCTTCCGCATCGACGTGGTCCAGGGCCTGACCAAGGACCCGAGCTATCCGGACGACCCGCCCGACCAGGTCCTCCCCCATGCCGCGATCAACGACTGCGCCGACACCCACCCGGTGCTGCGACGCCTGCGCACCCTGGCCGATTCCTACGGGGACGACCGGCTGCTGGTCGGCGAGGTCTACCTGCTCTCCACGGCCAAGGTGGCGACCTACTTCGGGGGCGGCGACCAGCTCCACCTGGCCTTTGACTTCACCCCGCTGTACGCCCCCTGGGAGGCGGGGGTGTGGCGGCACCGCATCGAGGAGGCCGAGGCCGAGCTGGGCTCGCGGGGCGCCTGGCCCACGTGGACGCTGTCGAACCACGACAACCCCCGCCACCGGACCCGCTACGGCGGGCCGGAGGCCCGGGCCCGGGCCGCCGCCGTCCTCCTCCTCACCCTGCGGGGAGCGCCGTTCGTCTATTACGGCGAGGAGCTGGGGCTGGAGGACGCCATCGTGCCGCCGCCCCGGGTGGTGGACCCGGGCGGGCGCGACGGGTGCCGGGCGCCTCTCCCGTGGGACGGCGAGCCCGGACACGGCTGGCGCGGGTCCGAGCCGTGGCTCCCCTTCTCGCCCTATCCGGACACCCGCAACGCCGCCGCCCTGCGGGTCGACGGTGGGTCGATCCTGCACCTGTACCGGCGGCTGCTGGCCGCCCGCCGGGCCAGCCCGGCCCTGCGGGAGGGGGCGTGGTGCCCGGTCGGGGCGGGCGGGCCGGTGCCGGCCACCGTCCTGGCCTACGAGCGCTGGGCCGGCGACGACCGGCGCGCCGTCCTGGTGAACTTCACCTCGGCGCCGGCCACCGTCGCCCTCGACGGGCGGTGGAGGGTCGACGTGGACAGTGAAGGTGCAGCCGAGGGTGAGGTCTTCACCGGCGCGCTGGAGGGCGACCGGGCGCTGGTGCTGCGGCCCGACTGACTGCTCCAGGGGACCAATCACGGCGCGGGAGGCGCCCGCTTGCTAGCCTCTCGCCTAGCGCGGGAAGAAGGGGGCCGGTGGGGCGGCGAACACGAGGGCTGTCGGCGGCGGCGATCTGCTTGCTGGCGGTCTGGTCGGTGGTTGGACCGATGCCGGGTGCGGGCGCCCAGACCCCGCCGGCCATCACCAGCGCGCCGCCACCCGACGGCACGGTCGGCACGAGCTACCTCCACCAGTTCACGTCCAGCCCCCAGACCCCCGACCCGACGTTCTCGGTCACCAGCGGCGCGCTCCCGCCCGGGGTGAGCCTGAGCCCCGAGGGCTTCCTCACCGGGACGGCCGACGCCGCCGGCACCTTCGGCCCGACCACGGTCTGCGCCAGCAACGGCGTGGGAACGCCGGCCTGCCAGACGTTCACCATCATCATCGCCCGCCAGACCCCCAGCCTCCTGGCCTCCCCGTCGCCCGGTGGGGCGGTGGGCACCGCCGTCACCGAGACGGCCAGCCTGGTCGGCGGCTACCTGCCGACCGGGAGCGTCACCTTCCGGCTGTTCAGCGACGCGGCGTGCACCGCCGAGGTGTTCTCGTCGACCAACGTGGTGACCGTCGACGGGTCGGCCACCTCGAACGCCTTCATCCCCACCGCCCCGGGCACCTACCGGTGGACGGCCAGCTACAGCGGCGACGCCAACAACAACCCCTTCACCACGCAGTGCGACCCGTCCAACTCGGTGACCATCACCGGCACCGCCACCTCGACCACCACCACGTCGACCACCACGGTGCCCACGAGCACCACCACCACGACCACGCTGCCCCCGTCGACCACCACCACCGGCCCGACCAGCACCACGTCGTCGTCCACGACCTCGACGTCGAGCACCTCGTCGACGACCACGTCGACCTCCACCCCGCCCACGGGCACCACCAGCAGCTCGAGCAGCTCCACCACCAGCTCCAGCCTGCCGGACTCCACGTCGACCACCACCACGGTGATCCAGACCACCACGTCGTCCACCGCACCGCCCGTCGCCACCTCGACCACGGCGTCCACGACCACCTCGACCTCCAGCTCGACGTCGACCTCCACCTCGACGTCGACCACGGTCCCGGCCACCACGACCACCACGCTCGCCACCACGACGACGTCGACCGCCCCCTCGACCACCACGACCGCGCCGGCGTCGACCACCACGTCGACGCCCGGGTCGACCACGACCGTCACCGCCCTCACCGGCGGGCCGTTCGTGCAGGTCAGCCCGCCGGAGGCCGCCCCCGGCGACGCCGTCACGGTGACGGGAGGCGGGTTCCCACCGGCCACGCCGGTGCAGGCCGAGCTGTTCAGCGACCCGGTCCTGCTGGGGACCACCACAACCGACCCGGGCGGGGCCTTCAGCCTGGTGGTCACCATCCCCCTCGACACCTCGCCCGGGCTCCACACCCTGCGGGTCCGGGTGGTGGGGGGCACGGTGCAGGCCGAGACGACGATCACCGTCACCGTCCCGGTGCGGGTGGCACAACAGGCCACGGCGGGGGCGATCCTGTCCCGGACCGGAGCCGAGGTGACCGGGCCGGCCCGCCTGGCCGTGACCCTGGTCGGC
>JBOGIE010000283.1:0-3747 GCA_050742435.1 Acidimicrobiales bacterium
GCGAACAGCTCCTTGATCCCCGACGCCCACCGGACCGCGGCCCACATGGCCCACCGCCGCAGGTACGGGACGCCCAACTCCCGCATGGCCCGGTTGAAGATGCCGTCGGCGTCGCTCTTGCGGAACTCGCCCTTGCGGGCCAGGTCCCACAGGTAGTCGTGCAGGATGGCCGCCTCGGTCCAGCGCCCGTAGCGCGGCAGCAACCACACGAAGAACCGCGGCACCGACGCAAAGTCGGTCGTGAACCCCGCCGGGACGGTGAACCGGTCCGTGGCCCCCTGGTAGGCGAACGGCTGCACCAGCTCCCACCGTTTGCCTTCGGGCCGACAGGGCTTGACCACCACATCGCCGATGAATGGCATGCCGGAACGGTACCCCCACCCGAACCGGTGACGTCTGGTGGGCGGCTTACCCGCCCAAGGTCAGGCGGCGGAAGCTCTCGGCGTAGCGGACGCCCGCGGCCCGGCCCTCGGCCTCGGCCCGGCGGCGGAGAACCTCGCGGAACAGGTCCTCGGAGCCGTCCAGCTGGCTGGTGTGGCAGAGGAGGGCGTCGATCTTGGTCTCCAGGCTGGAGCTCACGTCGACCCAGACGTTCGGCTCGAGCGTGCCCGAGAGCAGGACCACGCCCACCGGATGGGGCGGGCCGGCCGAGGGGAAGTAGTGGGGATTGCCGGCCGCCGGTGAGACGGCGTCCAGGGTGGCCAACCCCGCGGTGCGGTGGTCGGAGTGGTTGAAGTAGGTGTCGCCGAAGATGACCGCGGTGGGGTCCGGGCAGACCACCACCTCGGGCCGGGCCCGGCGGATGGCGGCCACGATCCGCTCCCGTACGGGCGGGGAGTTCTCCAGTGCCCCGTCGTCAATGTCCAACCGCTCGCGACCGGCCAGGCGCAGCACCTCGCCGGCCGCGTCCATCTCCTTGCTGCGGCGCTCGGCCAGGTCGTCGGGGCGCACGGCCGGGTCCTTGGACCCCTTCTCCCCGCGGGTGAGGACGAGGACGTGGACGTGGCTGCCCTCCGCCGCCCACCGGGCCAGGGTCGCCCCGCAGGAGATCTCGGGGTCGTCCGGGTGGGCGTAGACGGCCAGGGCCCGGGCCGGCGCCGCGTCGTAGAGCGCCGGCACTAGGGGGCTCCGGCCAGGGCTTTGACCGCCCGCTCGACCCCGTCGTCGTCCACGTCGTGGTGGGTGACCAGGCGCAGCACGCCCGGGGCGATGGTGCCGGCCAGCACCCCCTCGGACGACAGGTGGTCGACCACGGCCACCGGATCGGGGTGCCGCCAGGTCACCACGTTCGTCCGGATGCGGGCCGGGTCGCAGCCACCCTCGGGCCAGCGCTCGGCCACGGCCTCGGCCAGCCGCCGGGCCCGGGCGTGGTCGTCGGCCAGCCGCTCGACCATGTGGTCCAGGGCGACCAGGCCGGCGGCGGCGATCACGCCGGCCTGGCGCATCCCCCCGCCCAGCCGCTGGCGCTCGCCCCGGGCGGCGGCGATCACGTCGGCCGGTCCGGCCAGCATCGACCCCACCGGCGCGCACAACCCCTTGGACAGGCAGCACATGACGGTGGTGGCCGGCGCCGAGTACTCCGACGCGGTCACGCCCGTGGCCACCTCGGCGTTGAACAGCCGGGCCCCGTCCAGGTGCACGGGCAGGCCCTGGGCGGCCGCCACCACCTCCTTCAGCCGGTCCACCGGCCAGGGCGCACCGTCCGCCGGCATGTGGGTGTTCTCCAGGCACAGCAACCCTGGCCGGACGTGGTGGTGCTCGGCCGCCTCCACCGCCCACCGCACGTCCTCGGGGTCGACCGTGCCGTCCGAGTCGTCCAGGGTGGTGAACTGCACCCCGGCGTTGCGCCCGCCCGCCCCGTTCTCGTAGATGACGACGTGCTGGCGGCGTCCGGCCAGCACGGTGGTGCCCGGAGCGGCCAGCAGGCGCAGGGCCAGCTGGTTCCCCATGGTCCCCGAGGGGACATACAGCGCCGCCTCCTTGCCCACCCGGGCGGCGAACGCCTCCTCCAGGGCGTTGACCGTGGGGTCCTCGCCGTACACGTCGTCGCCCACCTCGGCCTCGGCCATGGCCCGGCGCATCTCCGGCGTGGGCCGGGTGACGGTGTCCGAGCGGAGGTCGACCATCTACGTACGATGGCAGACTTGCACCAGCTTCTGGATCTCGCCGAGACCCTGGCCCGCAGCGCGGGCGACCTCCTGCTGGAGGGCGCCGGCGGCCTGCGGGTCGACGTCACCACCAAGTCCAGCGGGACGGACATGGTCAGCGAGATGGACCGGGCGTCGGAGACGCTGATCGTCGACGGCATCCTGGCCGCCCGCCCCGACGACGCCATCCTGGGCGAGGAGACCGGCGGGCGGGACGGCACCAGCGGGGTCCGGTGGGTCATCGACCCCCTCGACGGCACCACGAACTACCTGTACCGCCATCCGATCTGGGCCGTGTCGATCGGGGTCGAGGTCGACGGCCAGGTCGAGGTGGGCGTGGTCGCCGCCCCCGGCCTCCAGGAGGTGTTCACCGCCGTACGGGGCAAGGGGGCGTGGCTGAACGGCGACCCCATCGCCGTCTCCGAGGAGACCGACCTGGCCAGCGCCCTGGTGGGCACCGGCTTCGCCTACGTCGCCAGCCGGCGGGCGGCCCAGGCCGCCGTCCTCCCCCACCTCCTCCCGGCCGTGCGCGACATCCGGCGCTACGGGGTGGCCGCCCTCGACCTGTGCTGGGTGGCCTGCGGCCGCCTCGACGGCTACTTCGAGGCCGGCGGCCAGCCGTGGGACGTGGCGGCCGGCCTTCTCATCGCCGGCGAGGCCGGCGCCGTGGCCCAGGGGCTCGACGGAGGGCCGGTGGCGCCCGAGTCGGTGATGGTCGCCAACCCCGGCTTGGCCCCGGCCCTCTTCGAGCTGCTGATCGGGGCCGGGGCGGCCGGCGCGCTGAAAGACGACGACTAGGGATCCGCGATATGCCACCATTGCTTGGTGGCGAAGGTGGTCGCGGTCGTCCGGTTCATGGCCCGCCAGTCCTTCCGCCTTTCCGTGGCGGCGGTGGGCTTCGCCATCCTCGCCATCGGCGTGGTCATGCTGGTCACCCCCGGCCCGGGGCTGCTGGTGATCATCGCCGGCCTGGCCATCCTGGCCCACCAGTTCGCCTGGGCCGCCCGGGCCCTGGAGAAGGCCAAGCAGCGCGCCGCCCAGGCCAAGGAGGTGGCCCTCCGCCGGGCTCCGACCCGCCGGGCCGAGGCGCCCCGGGCCACCAACATCGACTTCGACCGTTAGCAGAGGCGTTCGGCGCTAGGAGACGTCCCACCACAGGGTGACGACGTCGCCCGTGGGGTTCGGGTCGTCGCCCAAGAGGGCGTCGACCTCCGGGCCGCGCTCGGCGGGCAGGCACAGGTAGCGGCGGACCGAGGCCACCCGCGTCTCTCGGGCCACCACCCGGTTCAGGCGCGGCGCCCGCTCCACCCCCGGCTCGATCCCCGCCTCCCGGAGGACGGCGACCGCGTCGTCGGCCGTCGGCCCCTCGGGCCGCTCGACGTCCCAGAAGTGGCGCCACAGGTGGTTGACCCCGTAGCGGGGATGGCGCCCGGTGAGCTCGATGACCACCCGGTTCCGGGCGTGGGCCGACAGCTCGGCCGCGAACCCGGCCAGGTTGGGCACGTTGTAGGCGACGTGGTGGGAGGTGACCACGTCGGCCGGGCCCACCCGGGCGGCGTCCTCGGGCCAGCTGCCCTGGACCGCCTGGTGCTCGACCCCG